>NZ_JVBO01000012.1:48411-193901 GCF_001073445.1 Granulicatella sp. 572.rep1_STHE
GCGCAAATTCCATTGATGAGATAAATCGAGGGAATCAAATTTTTTATCAAACCATTCTTCTTCAATTTCTAGTTCGATGAAATATTTTAGCATTTCTTGGAGGGGTTGATAACTTTCGATACTATTATTGATTTTGTTTGTTTTAAAGTAATGGAAAGTCAGTTCTTCATGAATCTTTTCAAGAAAGACAGGATCCCCGTTTTTTTCTGGGGAAATTTTGTTGACGATTACTTTTGTAAGACTATCTGTTAATAAGGGGAGAAGTGTACAAAAGCCAATGATAGAGTGTTTCATAAATCTTTGTTCTGCTTCACTTTTATCATCTGTTATTGCTGAATGATTATAATCTAATATAAAAACTTCACCTAGTAATTTTAGACATTGGTTTAGTGCACTTACAAAGTCTGTAAATATTCCTAGATTAAGATAAATCGTCTCTTCATTTTGGTAGATGGTTGGGAAAGGATTTGGACCAAAATTAATAAGGATGCTTTGTTTCGAGATAACGGATTGTGCAATACGGATAATATCGTATAACACAGACATCGTTTCCTCTTTACTCAAATGTAAATGTTGAATTGGAATGTATTCGCTTGGAAAGGTTTCTATATAATCTCTATATAAACGTAAAAATGAAGCTTTACTTTCTTTAATATGCTGATAATAAAATTCAGTAAGTTCTACTCCATATATGGATTTGAGAACATCCATATATTTGACTTCATTCATGTTTAATTGTTTTTGATATTTTAAATGGAAAAATTCTCTTAGAAGATTGAGGTGAGGGAATAAATTAATGATGCTTTCTCCACGAAGTCCTTTAATCCACAGTGCGGTTAATGTGTACAAAGCTTCAGAATAAGGCTTATGAAAACAGTGAGTAGAAAACTGATGGCGTAGATAATAGTCATTCAATTTTTGAAACTGCTTTTGTTGCTGGATAGAAAGAGTATGAGAAAAATCTTCAAAATGATGGATTAAAAAAGTAGCTTCACTAGAACAAATTAAATACTCAATAATTTCTTCAAATGCCTTATTATAAGGATTAGGATCTGGAGAAAATAAATTATAGAAAAAATAATGTTTTTGTTGTTGCTCCTCAAGCAATTCAATTTGTTTCACTAACAAACTTAAATCCTGCGTATAACGTTCCATTGTATGACCCTCCCTAAAACGGTTTTTATTTTATTGTAACGTTTTCATTTTTGGGCGTCAATATGAATATTTATCTATTTTTTAGTTAATATTTGTCGAATTTAAGATTTTTAAAATTAACTTGACTTCAAGGAGAGTGTCTTTCATAATGGAGAAAGTTTAAGAGAAGGAGAGGTTTTATGTCTAAAAAAACTAAAGGAACAATTGCAATTACTTTAGCAATCGCAGTGATGGTTCTAATATTTGTTAGTTCTAGTATGTCCTACAAAGATCAATCCTTAGTAGCGACGATTCAAAAAGGATTGCCCTCTCAACCATTTTCAGAATTGCTTTCAAAGATTAAGTTTGAATATGCGGGACAAACGATTAGTATTCCTTCGTTAGGCTATGCTCAATTCGTTGAATTTTTTATTCGTAAAATAACCCATTTTTTAGCTTACTTTTTCATTGGCTACCAATGGACAAGAGGATTAAGTGTTCATGTTCGAAAGAAAGGATTCCCTCAATTTCTAGCTTTCTTTATAACCGTTTTATACGCAATTACTGATGAATTCCATCAAGGAATCACACCTGGAAGAACTCCTTTGATTCAAGATGTGTTTATTGATGCATTAGGTGCGATGTTTGGGGTCGGTTTAGGAACTTTGAAAAAAATTAAATAGAGAGAAAAACGTTGAAGATTTTCTTCAACGTTTTTTTATTTTGAAGGGCTTTTTCATTTCATTTTTCATAGCTCATTATGACTAGTCAAAGAGTGGAGGAAGAGATATGGAAATGAATGAATTAGCCGAGGAAATCTTTAAACAAGCCATTTCCCACCAGTTGGATGATATTCATTTATTGCCCATTGGAGAGGAGTATGTATTTTATCTAAGAGATGTTAATGGTTTAAAAGAACTAAGGAAAGTTTCAACGAAAATCGCTGAACAGTTTATTTCATATTTGAAATACCAAGCTGGGATGGATGTTGGGGAGAGAAGACGACCTCAAAGTGGGTCACTGACTTTTGAATTCTCAGTTCATCAAAGCATTGAGTTACGATTATCTATTATTACCAATTTTAAGCAAAAAGAATCAATGGTCATTAGACTGTTACATCGTTCCAAAAAAGAGAATGCTTCTATCCAATCGACAACCTACTTTCCAAAGGATTGGAGATTATTAGAACAGTTTCTGAGATATAAAAGTGGATTAATTCTATTTTCGGGTCCTGTTAGTTCTGGAAAAACAAGTACGATGTATTCCTTACTTAGAGGAAGAATGAATGAAAAGACGTTACAGGTCATTACAATGGAAGATCCAGTCGAATATCATGAACCTATGTTTCTTCAAACGGAAATTAATGAAAAAGCTGGGATTACTTATGAACTTTTAATTAAAAGCTGTTTAAGACATCATCCAGATATTCTTCTCATTGGGGAAATTAGAGATGAAATGACCGCAAAGATGGCTATTCGAGCTGCCTTAACAGGTCATCTAATTTTAGCGACGGTGCATGCTAAAGATTGTAATGGTGTCATCTCTAGACTAATAGAACTTGGAGTTAGTAAGACGATGTTAGAACAAACGATTATTGCAATTTGTTCACAGCGTTTACTTCCAAGATACTGCGCTCTGTGTCAGCAAGAATGCCAAATTTATTGTAATCACTTAGCGAACGGAGAAAAAAGAGGAACGGTTTTTGAAATTGAAACGAATCGTAACATTTCGAACTTTTTAAACAAGAATCAGTTCGAAAGAGACGAAGAAAGGATTCATCCTTTTAATAAGGTGCTAAGAAAGGCTTATGCATTGGGATATATTACTGAAAAAACTTACGAAACCTATCAAATTATCTAAGAAATGGAAAGAGGACATACAAGCTAGATTCATGCTTCAATTGTCTCATTTATTGCAAGAAGGGTTTAGTTTAGACGAATCCTTAAAATTTTTAGAGTATTTATTTGATGCACAGAAAAGTCAGATAGAACAGATGAGAAAATTGTTGAGTGAAGGACATCGGTTTGATCAATGTTTAAGAGAGGTTGGCTTTTCAGAAACTCATACTTCTCAAATTTATTTATCGATGCAATTTGGAAGCTTCGAGACAGCTTGTGATTCTATTGGAGATTTTTTAATCCGTAAGCTAAAGCAAAAGAAAAAAATGCATCAAACAATGATTTATCCAGCCTTTCTTTTTATCTTTGTGATTGGGATGATTCTTTGTATCCGAGTATTATTACTCGATCAATTAGGAAGTATGATTCAAGAGGAACAATTAAAGCAGAGTGGATTTCTATATTGGATATGGCTAGGGTTCCAAAATTTACCGCAAATTTCACTCGTTATTCTTGGGGTTGGAATGATTCTCTCTTTTCTTATTTATTCTTTTTGGAAACAAAAGGATTCGTATCATCAATTTCTAAGTCTGATTCATTTCCCGATTGTTGGACAGAGTGTTCAACAATATGTCACTTTTTTGTATGCAAGAGAATTTTCTTATTTTTTAGGGAATGGGCAATCTCTTCTAACTATGGTTACGGAAATGAAGAAGGACGGAACGAGTAACCTTTCAAAAATTCTTGCTGAAAAAATTGAACAAGAACTAGTCCGAGGAGAATCTTTCTCGGGTGCGCTTGAGAAAATAGGACTATTTCGAAAAGAATTTATTTGGCTTGTATTAGAAGGAGAGAAGACTAGACAGTTGGATGTTCAACTAAAGGTATACGCAGATCAAATGCTTGAAGAATTTTCCAAAGGAATCGAAAAGAAAATCAAATGGATACAACCGATACTCCTGATGGGAATTGGGTTTCTCATCGTTTCCATGTATCTCATCTTATTACTACCGACATTAACAATGATTGGAGGAAATTAAAATGAAAATGAAAACAAAGAAAAAAGGTTTCACATTAATCGAATTGCTCGTGTGTCTTTTTATTATTGGCTTGATGATGCTACTGATTATTCCGAATATTGCGCAACAAAGAAAGACTGCACAAGAGAAAGCTGACGAAGCAATTGTGAATGTAGTCAAGACTCAACAACAATCGTATATGCTGCAAAATAATACAAAAGAAGTTCCGACGGTAGAAGAATTGCTTAACAAAAAGTATATTGATCAAAAACAAATGGAAGCTTATAAAAAGGTAGATCCTAAGCTTATCACGCCTGATGCTCAATAATTATGAAGAAAAGAGCATTTACACTCGTTGAATGCTTAATTGCGCTTGGCATTGCTTGCTTTTTACTTATACTGACACCACCTTTGATTAGTCGTTCCTATGTAAATTGGAAGGAAGAAGTATTTCTTAGAGAGTTTGAGCAAGTGATGGATACAGCACAGATTACAGCTATTTCAACGGGCAAAGGTTCATTTGTGACAGTTTCGGGTGGCCTAGTGGAATTAAATTGTCATGGAGCTAGAGAATTGGATAAGAAGATTCGTTTTCCAGATACAATGAAGAGTTATTCAATTCAAACGTATAGTTTCAAACCTTATAGTGGGAATGTTAGTCAGTTCTCATCCGTGACTTTTGATGGCCAGAATCGCAGATACACTTATGTTTTTCAATTAGGGGAGGCTAAGTATCATGTTGAAATTACCGACAAGTAGAGGATATGTATTGCTGGAAGCGTTAATAGGGCTGATGGTTTTATCGGTTATTGTCTCCTTAATTAGTTTTACGGTAGGGCAACTGTACCGCCGGCAACAACTAAAAGGATGCTTTTTGGATGCAGCATCGACACAGCTAATGGATTTACAAGCTAGCGCTACTTATCCTATAGCTATAGATAAATTACCAAATGAAGAGTTTCAAAAGATGAAAAAAGTTACACTAGAAAAGCTAAATTCAACAGGCTCGCCAACAATAGTAACAGTATCTTGTGGAGAACATAAGGAGGTGTTCCACATCAATGCAATTACCGAGAAAAAGGTCCGGATTTCTTCTCATTGAACACCTCTTGGCTCTTGTCATTATCTCTATTAGTTTAGTGGCATTTATGGGACTGTGCACAGCGTTTTTAAAAATCAAAGATCGACTCAATGTTCCTGATGATATTAAATGGCATGTAGCAGTACAACAGATGAATTATAATTATGCTGGATATAGACTGAAGTCATTTAACGGCTACAATCCTTATATTGCATATTTTGAAAACATGACATCTGAGAAAACAGAGGTGATTACATTAGTTTCTAGTTGGAGGGACGGAGGGAAAATTTATAAAGGATCAGGAGGAAGTGGAGGACACCAACCATTTCTCTACGGCATTCGCTCCTTATCCATTCAAAGAAATGGTAACAGATTACTTATGTCACCAACTCTGAATCAAGGGAATACTTTTCGATTAAATTTTGCACCAAAGAATCGTGTTATTTACATCAAAGTGAAAGAGGTAAAGGAAAAGAAAAATGATAAACCCTAAAAGAAAAGGAACATTACTTTTTCAGTTTTTAGCACTCCTTGCTATTGCTAGTTTCCTCATCATTGCTCTATTAAAAATTCATGCCCATAACACTCTTGAATATCGCCTTCTAGAAGATGGGTATCGAATGGATTTATTGCTCGAGATGGCGAGTCAAACAGTGCGTCAAAGGCTTTCTTTTAAAGGGGATGAAATGACTTTTCCGGATAATATTCAATTTTCTAATGGCACAGTGAGGGTAGAATGGAACGAGAAAGCACATCAATTTATATTAAAGGCATACCTTCCAAATGGCCACACGAAAGAAGATACACTAATTATTCAGTTTGTAAAATAAACCAAACGCTAGATAGCAACTTCTTTTGTTTTTTTCATTTTCAAGATATGGTATACTTTTCAATGAGAAAATGAAAAGATGGTGAAATGATGACACAAACAATCGGAGAAATTTTAAAAAGTGCAAGGCAATTAAAAGGATACACTCTTGATGACTTGCAACAAATTACAAAAATTCAAAAACGTTATTTAATTGCAATTGAAGATAATGATTTTGACTTGATGCCAGGTGCTTTTTATACACGTGCGTTCATTAAACAGATTGCGGACACAGTTGGTTTAGACGGTGCAGCTTTATTAGAAGAACATGCATCAGAAATTCCACAAGCAACTGTTAAAACAACGACTTCTACAGCTATTTCGGCTTCAGTAACAAGTAATCGTACACGTTTAAATAAGAATAAGAGTAAATGGTCTTCAATATCAGATACTTTAAAGAATTATTTCCCTACAATTTTATTGGGAATGTTCATAGTAGCGATTATTTTTGCAATTGGACAAGCGGTTTTAAACACTCGTAGTCAAAGAAATAATCAGGTTACCACACAAGTAACGACTCAGCAAAGTGCTGTACAAGAAACCACGGTTGCTACTACAACAACAAAAGCTCCCGAAGTTACTAGTGTCAATTACTCATACGCGAATGGGAATGCTTTATACTATACTGCTCAAGTAAGTAAATTCCCTCTAGAGGTTAAAGTGTTGAACCAAGCAAGAACCGATCTTTGGGCTCAAATCTCTGCAGATGGAACAGTTGTCGCTGATGGAGTACCAAGTACTGGGCAAACAGTTTCTGGTTCTATTCCAGAAGGAACAACTACCATTCGAATGGATTTTGGTTATACACCTTTAGGAACGATTACCGTTGGAGGAGTTGAACTAAAAATTCCAGAAGGTTCAACTGCAAATAGAATTTATATTACAGTACAATAGGAGAAACTCAGTGAATTTACCAAATAAATTAACCGTAATGAGAATTTTCATGATCCCGGTATTTATCGTTCTCATGAGTTTGCCAAGTGAAGCGTTCGGTACGATGAATCTTTTAGGTTCACAAATTAATGTTGTACACTTCTTGGCAATGATTATTTTCGCGGTAGCTAGTTTTACAGATTATCTTGATGGCTATTTAGCACGCAAATACAAATTAGTAACAAACTTTGGGAAGTTTGCAGATCCTTTAGCAGATAAAATGTTAGTGATGACGGCTTTCATCATGCTTGTTTCTTTTCATTTAGCCCCAGCATGGGTGGTTAGTATCATTGTCTGTCGTGAATTAGCAGTAACTGGTCTACGACTATTATTAGTAAGCGACGGAGAAGTTATGGCTGCAGCATGGCCAGGAAAAGTGAAAACTGCTACTCAAATGTTGGCGATTATTTTTCTGTTGACGGATGATTTGTTCTTTAAGCCAATTGGCGTTCCAATTGGACAAATCTTATTATATAGTTGTTTAGTATTTACAATCTATTCAGGTTTGGATTATTTTGTAAAGAATCGACATGTATTTGCGGATTCATTTACTAAAACAGAATAACAAATGAAGCCTGAAACATTATTGTTTTGGGCTTTATATTTTTACGAAAAAGAGTGTAAGGAAGGCGAAAAAATGAATGCGGAAATTATAGCAGTCGGAACTGAACTACTTATGGGTCAAATTGTAAATACGAATAGCGCGTATTTAGCTCAAGAATTGGCGAAAAATTCGATTCCAACTTACTATCAACAAGTAGTTGGCGATAATGAAGAAAGAATGGTTGAAGCGATTGAATTGGCTGCTTCAAGAAGTGATTTGATTATTCTCTCTGGCGGACTTGGGCCAACAACAGATGATATTACCAAGCAAGTATTGGCGCGCTTTTTAGAAGTGCCCCTAGTTGAAGATAAAAAAGCTCTTCAAAAAGTGATTGAGTTTCATGTGCGTTCTCATAGGGATATGAGTGAAAATAATCGTAGACAGGCATTAGCCTTTGAAGGTGGAACGGTTTTTAAAAATCATAACGGACTTGCAGTAGGGTGCGGTTTTGAAAAAGATGGCCGACAATTCATTGTTTTACCTGGACCACCAAATGAATTGAAAATGATGATGCAAAAAGAAGTGTTGCCTTTCTTACGTAAGAAAGTGGGCAAAGTGGATTTATTTGAATCACGTTACTTACGCTTCTTTGGAATTGGAGAATCACGCTTAGTAACCATTTTAGAAAATCTAATTGAAGAACAAACAAATCCGACGATTGCACCATATGCTGGTAAATTTGAAGTAATGCTTCGTTTAACGGCCAATGGTGAAACAGAAGAAGAGTGCAGAGATCTTCTTGATGGAATGGAACTACTTATCCAATCGCAAGTAGGAGAATTTTTCTATGGATACGGGGACCACAATACATTACAAGAAGTCACTGTTGATTTACTAAAAGAATCAGGTCTTACGATTGCTTGCGCTGAAAGTTTAACGGGTGGATTGTTTGCAGCAAGTGTCGTTGCCTTTGAAGGAAGCTCATCCTACTTCCAAGGAGGAACAGTCGCTTATCAAAGAGAAGCGAAAGAAACGCAACTAGGAATCGATAGTACCTTGCTGGATCAATACGGAATGGTTAGTGCAGAATGTGCCAAGGCCATGGCGGAACAAGCAAGACTCCATTATCAAAGTGATTTAGGCATTTCATTTACGGGAGTTGCAGGGCCAAGTGAAATGGAAGGAAAAGAAGTCGGAACGATTTTCGTCGCATTAGCTTCTCAATCAGACGTAGAAGTTCTTGAATTACACCTTGCACGTAATCGTAACGATAATCGTGAATTCGCAGTACAACATGGATGGAATTTACTCAGAAAATATTTTTTAAAACAAGTTCGAACAAAATAAGAACAAATGTTCGCATATTGCTTGCGCATAGAATAGAACATAGTGTACAATATGTTTGACTTAAAATTCGTGGAGGAATTAAAACATGGCAGAAAATGAAAATCGTCAAAGAGCATTGGAAGATGCGTTAAAGAAAATTGAAAAGAGCTACGGTAAAGGTGCCGTAATGAAATTAGGAGAAAAAGTAGATACACAAATCCAAACAGTATCTTCAGGGTCTCTTGCATTAGATATCGCATTAGGCGTAGGTGGGTTCCCACGTGGACGTATCATCGAAGTATACGGACCAGAATCATCAGGTAAAACAACTGTTGCACTTCATGCGGTTGCAGAAGTTCAAAAACGTGGTGGAGTAGCAGCGTTTATCGATGCTGAGCATGCTCTAGATCCAGAATACGCAAAAGCTTTAGGCGTAAACATTGATGAATTACTATTATCTCAACCAGATACAGGGGAACAAGGATTAGGAATTGCAGATGCGTTAGTATCATCAGGAGCCGTTGACATTGTGATCGTTGACTCAGTTGCTGCGTTAGTTCCACGTGCCGAAATCGATGGCGACATGGGACAATCACACGTAGGTCTGCAAGCTCGTTTAATGTCTCAAGCACTACGTAAGTTATCAGGTTCTATTAACAAAACAAAAACAATCGCAATCTTTATCAACCAAATCCGTGAAAAAGTAGGCGTTATGTTCGGAAATCCTGAGACAACACCTGGTGGACGTGCGTTAAAATTCTACGCGACAGTTCGTTTAGAAGTACGTCGTGCTGATCAAATCAAACAAGGTACTGAAATCTTAGGGAACCAAACTAAAATCAAAGTTGTTAAAAACAAAGTGGCTCCACCATTTAAAACAGCTGTTGTGGATATCATGTACGGAGAAGGGATTTCTCAACTTGGGGAATTACTCGATATGGCTGCAGACCTTGACTTCGTGAAGAAGAGTGGTGCATGGTACGCTTATAACGACGAGAAGATTGGTCAAGGTCGTGAGAATGCAAAAGCATACTTGGCAGACCATCCAGAAGTCGTTGCCGACTTGAACCAAAAAGTTCGTGCTCACTATGGCATTGGAGTAGCAGCTCCTGTTGAAGTGGAAGAAGAAGGACAAACAAGTTTATTAGACTAATCAAATCAATAGAAAGAATCGGGCTAAAGGGCTCGGTTCTTTTTTATGCAAAGTTTAGTAACTGCTTAAGGTTTCATAAGAATGCTAGCAATTTACTTTAAAATAATGTACTCTTATGGTTGGTATAATTTAAGAAAGAGGATTTATCAATATATGTTTAAAAGAAAGCCTTATGTAGGCCTAAGTGATAAAATTCGAAATCAGAAGAATTCGCAACAAATTCTCTTGGAAAGTTCATCTTGGTTAACGATTGGGAATATCGTCTCAAGATTACTTGGAGCTCTTTATATCATTCCTTGGGGAATGTGGATGGGTGCAGATAGGGATAATGCGAATTACTTATATTTTATCGCCTATAATATTTATGCATTAGTACTACAAATATCAACAGCAGGGATTCCAGTGGCGATTTCTAAAATCGTAGCGGATAACCAAGCGAGAAGAGATTATAAAACGAGCTGGCGATTGTTCAAAGGAACGATGCTCTTTATGACGTTCTTAGGGTTTGTATTTGCGGCAGGAATGTATTTTGCAGCGCCACTTTTTGCAAAAGGAGCTACTCCTGAAGAGATTGCTGATAGTATTTTGGTCATCCGTTCGTTAACGCCTGCGGTACTCATTATTCCACCGCTTAGCTTAATGCGTGGATACTATCAAGGGTACAACGAAATGGCTGCTTCTGCGAAATCTCAATTATGGGAACAAGTAGTGCGTATCTTGTATATGTTAGGATTAACGTATTTTGTGATGCGTGTTATCAACGGTGGATTCGTGATCGCTGTAGCACATTCTACATTTGCGGCCTTTGTCGGAGCGGTCATTGCGTTCTTATACTTAGCTTATAAGATGTTACGCGACCATAAAGGCATGATGGAATTAATGGAAGAGGGTCGTCCTGAACGTCCATTAAGTTTCTGGAAGATTATTCTGGAAGTAATGCGGGAGGCGTTACCTTTCGTATTAGTGACTTCAAGTATTCAAATCATCAGTTTGATTGACCAAGAAACCTTCCAACGTTTTGTGCCAATCTTTACAACTTATTCTTTTGAAGAAGGAAAAGAACTCATCACCTTATTTGGATTTAATGCGAATAAAATTATTATGATCGTGATTTCGCTAGCGATGAGTATTTCGACAGCGGCACTGCCACTGCTTGCGGCACATTATTCTGTGAATGATCGTGAAGAAGTTAAACGCGTCATAGCGAATAACCTTGGATTATTTGCGTATATTATGATTCCAGCTTCTGTCGGGATGGCGATTGTATCGGAACCAATTTATAATGTGTTCTATTCACCAGACCCAACTGGAACGTATTTATTAATCGTCTCATGCGTTATGTGTGTGTTCTTAGGATTATTTGTAACGTTCACATACATCTTACAATCGATGGAGCAACATATCATCGCCATTAAAGCTTTAGGATTTACAGTGATTATTAAATTGCTATGGCAACCAATGATGATGTACTTCCTTGGCGGAGCAGGTCCGTTAATTGCGAGTTCCGTTGCGTTCTTTGTAGCTACACTGTATATGTGTCGCCACGTTCTTCGATTGACTCGATTCGATTTGAATTACGTATTGAAGAAATTTGGCCAAGTGCTTCTTGCGTCTTTTACAATGGGCGTGACTTCTGCGATTACATTATTTGCAATTAAACAAGTCATGCCAATTGGTGGAAAAGTACGTGCTTTAATTGCAGTTGCTGTAGTTGGTCTTGTCGGAGTAGCGACATACGGACTGATTACGCTGAAGAATCGATTAGCAGATGAAATGCTTGGCGCTCGTGTCGGTGGCATTCGTCGTAAATTGAGGATGAAATAATGAGATTAGATAAATGTTTAGCAGATTGTGGCCTTGGAACTCGTTCCGAGGTCAAATCTTTATTAAAGGCAAAACGAATTACCGTTAATGGGAAAGTCGTAACGAATGGGAAAGTTCAAGTGAATCCTGAAACGGATGTGATTTTATTCGATGGTGAAAAGATTCAGTATGAAGAATTTGTCTATATTATGATGAATAAACCTAAAGGAGTCGTCAGTGCCACAGAAGATAATCTTCATAAAACGGTTCTGGATTTAATCGATCCGCTCTATTTTAAAAAAGGGGTTTTTCCGGTAGGTCGTTTGGATATCGATACACACGGATTATTACTTTTGACAAATGATGGAGAATTGGCACACCGTCTTCTTTCGCCGAAGAAACACGTCACAAAAATCTATCAAGCAAGAGTCGAAGGGTTGATGACTCCTGAAGATGCCGCTGCTTTTGAGAGGGGCATTGTGTTATCGGATGGGACGGAGTGCATGCCTGCACGTTTGGATATTCTTTCAACGACGCAGGATGAATCGGTTGTTCAGATTCACCTGAAAGAGGGAAAATTCCATCAGGTGAAACGAATGGTCAAAGCTTGTGGGAAAACCGTTGTAGATTTAGAGCGACTCACGATGGGGCCACTCAAGCTAGATGAGCGTCTCGCGTTAGGAGAGAGCAGACCATTAACTGAAGAAGAACTACAATTATTAATGAACAATGAATAATGAAAGCTTAGGAGAAATCCTAAGCTTTTATTTGTTTTAGAAAGTGTTTAACCGCTTTTCATCGCTTTGTAAAAATGGTAAGATAAGACTATTGAATCTACTTGATAGAGATTGGAGCGATTGGATGACAATTGATTGGAAAAAAGAAGTAGAACTTCGTAAAGAAGATTTATTAAAAGATTTATTTACATTATTACGTATTGACAGTGTACGTGATGATTTAAAAGCGACAGAGGAAGCGCCTGTAGGTCCTGGGCCTAAAGAAGCACTAGAAGCTTTCTTGGCAATCGGTGAACGTGATGGTTTCACAACAAAACAAGTTGGTAACTTAGCAGGGCATATCGAATTTGCACCAAATCCTGACTTTAAAGAAACTCTTGGAGTTTTAGGTCACGTGGACGTTGTTCCAGTGGGGACAGGATGGGAGACAGATCCGTTTGAACCACAAATCATCAATGATCGTATTTATGCACGTGGATCAAGTGATGATAAAGGACCAAGTATGGCAGCTTATTACGCGCTAAAAATCATTAAGGAATTAGGATTACCAGTTTCTAGACGTGTTCGTTTCATTATCGGAACAGACGAAGAATCCGGTTGGAAATGTATGGATCGTTACTTCCAAACAGAAGAAATGCCAGATTTTGGTTTCTCGCCAGATGCAACATTCCCAATTATTAACGGGGAAAAAGGAATTCTGTCATTACACTATGATATTCCAGGTGAAGCATCAGAAGGGGATTACCAATTACTAAGCTTCGATGCAGGCTTACGTGAAAACATGGTTCCTCAAGATGCGCATGCGGAAATTATTGTGCCAAATGAAAACGAAGTGGTGGACCGCTTCTTTGCATATGTTGCTGCAAATCCTATTGAAGGAACTGCTCAAGTTTTGGACGGGAAAGTAGTTCTTGATGTGGTTGGTAAATCAGCGCACGGTTCAACTCCGGATAAAGGTATCAACGCCGGAACACACTTAGCGAAATTCTTAAACCAATTTAACTTCAAAGGCAATGCGAAGAAATATTTAGCATTTGCCGCTGAAGTATTACATGAAGATACAGAAGGTAAAAACTTAAAAGTGGCTTATAACCATGAAGTGATGGGACCATTAACAGCTAATGCCGGAATCTTCACTTATACTCCAGAATTAGGTGGGGTAGCTGTAGTAAACTTCCGTTATCCACTAGGGGTCACTGCTGAAGGTCTTGAAATTAAGACAGAAGTAGTTGCTTCAGGATATGGCTTCACAGTTGCTCACGGTAAAGCACAAGTGCCTCACTATGTATCTCCAGAAGATGAGTTAGTGTCAACCTTATTAGAGGTATATCACCGTCAAACGGGATTACCTGCACATGAACAATCAATCGGTGGTGGTACATACGGACGTATCTTCGAACGTGGTGTAGCGTATGGAGCGCTATTCCCAGACTCAATCGATACAATGCACCAAGCAAATGAATTCTTCGCTTTAGAGGATTTATTCAGATCTACAGCGATTTATGCAGAAGCGATTTACGAATTAATTAAGTAAAATTTTTGGGAAAGGTGGATGATTTTCATCCACCTTTTCTTTTTGCATTAGAATTACAAAAAATCCCGTGATTTCTTAAAAGTTCTTTGCTATTCGTTTGTAAAACGTGCTATACTACTAATGATATTATGTGTGAAAACTGTAAATTATTCATTTTTGGAGGCTAAAGCATGGGATTTATAATCTTTCTAGTGCTGATTGTAGTACTAGGTGCTGCATTATATGGAACAGCAATCTATTTAACAAGAAAACAAAATAAAGTGATTGAGGAATTATCTGAGAAAAAAGATAAATTAATGGCAGTGCCAATTGCGGATACTTTCTATACTTTGAAGAATCTAAATCTAACAGGTCAAACAAAGAGAACATACGAAACATGGCAAGCGACTTGGCAAACAATCACACGTTTTAGATTTCCTGAAATTGAAGCTGCTCTAGTAAGCGCAGAACAATATATTCAAAAATTAAACTTCTTTAAGGGGAGACAAGTTACTCAACAAGCTGAGAACTTAATTGAAGAAACAAAAGCGGAAGTTGATAAAATTTATTCAGCATTACAAAAATTATTAGATAGTGAGAAGCAAAATAGAGCTGAGTTAGATTTATTACAAGAACGCTATGCTTCAATGAGAAAAGATTTATTAGCACATAGCTTTTCATTTGGAGAAGCCTTAGAGACTTTAGAAAAACGTTTAGCATACTTAGAGTTAGACTTCGCGAAGTTTAATACTTTAACAAATGAAGGAGACCACTTAGAAGCTAAGGAAGTACTTGGACGTATTGAGAAAGAGATGAAAGAATTTGAATCCATCGTGGAACAAGTTCCTCAACTCTTAAAAGAAATCGATACTGTCTATAATGAGCAAGTAGAAGATTTAAAACAAGGCTACAAGAGAATGGTTGAAGAGCATTATCAATTCTCGAAGATTTCTATTCCTGATGAAATTGAGAGCATTGAAAAAACGATTCAAGTGGCCCGTAACCATATTGCTGCTACAGAATTAGAGGAAGCTCGTCAACAATTAGATAAAGTGGCTCGTGAAATCGATCAACTTTACGATGTGATGGAAGCGGAAATTGAAGCACGTGAATTTGTATACCGAAACAAAGCGCAAGTTGAAAAACGATTGAACCAAGTATTACAAAGCAACCGTTATGTGAATATCGAGGTTGATCGTGTATCACAAAATTATATTTTATCGAATAATGAGTTTGTTCGTGTTCAAGAATTTGCTGAACAATTAGAAAAAGAACAAGAAGCTATTCAATACTACAGCAAGGCGATGGAAAATCATCAAGTGCCTTACTCAGTTGTTAAAGAACATTACGAACTCGTCCTTGATAAATTAAATAGTATTGATGAAGATCAAACGGATTTAGTAAATACTTTATCTGATTTACGTAGCCAAGAAAAAGCGATTCGTGACGGATTAGATGTCTTCGAATTAGACTTACGTAATATGAAACGTACGATTGAGAAGTACCACTTACCAGGTCTTCCAAAAGAATACTTAGAATTGTTCTTTGCAACAAGCAATCGTATTGAGCAATTATGGCAAAAGATGAATCGTGTGAAGTTAGATATGAGTGAAATTAATGCTGCAAATAATGTGATTGAAGAGGATGTTGAAAAATTAGATATCCTTACAGAGCAAATTGTGGACAACGCTCAATTAACGGAGTATATGATACAACATGCCAACCGTTATCGTTTATCACATCCTGAAATCGAAACTGCAATTGGTCGTGCACTTGACCTATTCAACCACACATTCAAATACGATGAATCATTACAAATTATTGAGTCAGCGTTAGAACAAGTAGAACCAGGTGCTGGTAACCGTGTCCGTCAAAACTATCAATCAGAAAAGAATAATAGTTTATTCTTCTAATAGATAAATGATTAAGCCACGTGAGTGAAAGCTCACGTGGCTTTTTTGTATTTTTTTGAATCATCGTATCATAATCAAGTTTTATGTGTGGAAAATCTATATTTTTAATATTCTTCCAGAAGTATACTAAAGTTACAAATGAAGGAGGGATTTTATGGATTTTGTATTATGGGGGAGCGTATTTTTAGCAGGCTTATTCTCGTTTTTTTCTCCATGCGTGCTACCGCTGTTTCCAGTCTATTTTGGTGTTTTAATGAGTGAACAGGACGGACCTCGCCTGAAGATTGGGAGATTAGAGATATATTGGAAGCCAATGATTCGCACAGTCATCTTTATTGCTGGCATTTCAACAGTCTTTTTCTTCTTAGGATTTGCGGCAACTGCATTAGGAAGTCTGATTTACAATCCTTGGTTTAATATCACACTGGGAGTCATGATTGTGCTATTAGGCTTGCACCAAATGGAACTGTTCCATCTACTATTTTTACAAAAACAAAAAACAGTTCAGTTTGAAGTAAAAGATAAAAAATCGCTATGGAGTAGTTACTTATTAGGACTCAGTTTCAGCTTCGGATGGACACCTTGTGTGGGACCAGTACTAAGTGCCGTCTTAACGCTTATCTCCACTCAACAAGCCAGTATCACCTATGGGATTTTCTTACTTTGCTTATATATATTAGGTTTAGCCATTCCGTTTTTAATCTTATCAGCTGCTTCAACCGTAGCGTTTAAATGGTTTAACCTTGCAAAAAAACGATTATTATTACTAAAAAAAATCGGAGGACTCGTGATTGTTATTATGGGAGCATCAATTATCTTTTCTCAACTGTCACAAGTTTTCCATTAAAAATTAGGAGGAATGAAAATGAAAACAAAATTGATGATTGCATTATTTAGTACATTGCTTTTAGGAGCTTGTCAAAATTCACAAATGGGTATGGATACAAAAGACATGAAAGAAACCACTGAAATGATGAGCTCTATGAGTGGTGAAAAAATGGATAAAATGGATAACATGAGTTCAAAAGATGAAAAAATGGACAAAAAGATGGGAGAAATGGACGATATGACACAGTCTACCTTTACAACATTAGATGGGAAAGAAGTTTCACTAGCAGATTATAAAGGGAAAAAAGTTTATTTGAAGTTTTGGGCTTCATGGTGTCCAATCTGTTTAGCTGGACTTGCTGATATTAATCAATTAGCGGACATGCCTCCCAAAGATGCAGTCGTTCTGACTGTTATTGCACCAGGTGTGAATCGTGAAAAAAATTTAGACGACTTTAAAGAATGGTTTTCTGGGTTGGACTATAAAACACTTCCAGTTTTAGTAGATAATAATGGCCAGTTTTTAAAAAAATTAGGAATCGTTGGGTACCCATCTTCAGCTTTTATTGATGCAAATGGGAAAGTGGTAAGAGTTCAACCAGGTCACGTAACGAATGAAGATATCGTGAAGACTTTAGAAACACTCTAGAAGAGGAGAAAGCAGAATGGATAAAAAACTAATGATTTCAGTCTTTGCCTTCATTATTTTATTAGCGGGAGCTTTGTATTTTGGTAAAGGCAATACAGTAGTCAGTTCTTCTGAATCAGAATCGATTTCAAAAAAGGTCACGAATCTGATTGAAAAAGAAGAAAACAAATCCAATACCAAAAAGGAGGCAACAAATATGAAAGAAATTTATTTGGCAGGAGGCTGCTTTTGGGGGCTTGAGGAATATTTTTCAAGAATTAATGGGGTAATTGATGTTGTTAGTGGTTACGCCAATGGGAATGTAGAAACAACCAATTATCAACTTATTCATAGTACAGACCATGCTGAGACAATTCATGTAACTTATGATGCGGATAAAGTTTCCCTAAGAGAATTATTATTCTATTACTTTAGAGTGATTGATCCTTTTTCAGTGAATAAACAAGGAAATGATGTAGGCCGCCAATATCGTACAGGAATTTATTATACAGATGAAGCCGATAGTAAGATTATACAGGAGGTCATGAAAGAAAAAGAAGAACAATTAGGAAAAAAATTAGCAGTTGAAACGGAAAAACTACGCCATTTCGTAGTTGCTGAAGACTACCATCAAGATTACTTAAAGAAACATCCAAATGGATATTGTCACATTGATGTGAAAAAAGCAAATGATCCAGTTATTGATGCGAATATGTATCCACTTCCTGATGAGGAGACTTTAAAGAAAACATTGACAAAGGAACAATATGCTGTAACTAGAGAAAATCGTACAGAATTAGCATTTTCAAATCAATATTGGAATAATCATGAAAAAGGAATCTATGTAGATGTAGCGACAGGAGAACCACTATTTTCTTCACGAGACAAATTTGATTCTGGATGTGGATGGCCAAGTTTCACGAAACCAATCTCTTCAGAAGTAGTTACTTATCATGAAGATAATAGTTTTAATATGAAACGAGTTGAGGTAAGAAGTCGTATTGCAAATTCTCATTTAGGCCACGTGTTTGAAGATGGCCCTAGTGATAAAGGCGGACTACGATTCTGTATTAATAGTGCTTCCATTAAGTTTATTCCTCTGGATGAAATGGATTCTAAAGGATATGGTTATTTGAAAGACTTTGTTAAATAGAAATAGATGCTTTAGAGGAGAGGGGTTAATGATGGGAATTTCTCTCTTTTAAAGCATTTTTTATGCAAAACTCACTCGAAAAAGTTTTATGAAAGAGTATAATGGAAACAGGAGGGGATTTTATGTATTCAATCTTGATTGTAGAAGATGAACCGGTTATCCGAAAAGGGATTGCTTCTCTTGTTGATTTTGAAAGTTTGGGGATATCAGGCGTTCTAGAGGCCGAAAATGGGGAACAGGCGATAGCAATGATTCAAGAGCAGGCGCCAGATATTTTGATGACGGATATTAATATGCCAAAAATGGATGGAATTACTTTGGCTCAATTAGCAAGAGCTGAATTTCCACAATTAAGAATTATCTTTTTAACAGGATATGATTATGTGGATTACTTGCTATCAGCAGTTAAATTAGGGGTCGATGATTATATTCTAAAGCCTGTTACCAAAACAGAAATTGAATCCTTGCTTATAAAAGTTGTCTCAAAATTGAATGAAGAAGAAAAACAAAGAAGACTATTAGAATTAGCCAGTAAGAATACCAGTCAATCTGAATCTGTTCACTTTGAGAAATTGATTTTAGAGAAATTATCTAATCCGGAATTATCTCTAGTAGAACTGGCAAAACAATTAGGATTTAGTTCGAATTATTTAAGTATGCTTATAAAGAAAGAACTTGGTAAGTCTTTCCAAGAATATGTAACAGAGCAGCGCATTCAAATGGCGAAAAGACTTTTATTATCTACCGATATGAAAATTTATGAGATAGCAGAAGCCGTAGGGATTGAAGATATGAATTATTTTTCCTACCGATTCAAATCAATAGTGGGAGTTACTCCAAAAAAATTTAGAAACGGAGCTAATGTATGAGAAAAAAGTCTTTAGCAACACGTTTATTTGGATATCTGAGTTTAATGCTATGTGTACTTGTAGTCATCATTGGTAGCTTCTATTGGGTTCAAAGTAGTGAACTGTTTCATAGAGAAGTGGAAGAGCATACGATTCATGAGATAGATACGAGTGCAAAATATATTGAGCAATATGTTAGTAATTTAAAATCAACCTCAATAGCATTAGCGCAATCAAAAGAAATTCAAACCTATGCCCAAAACGACCATGCAAACAACAAGGATACAATTCATCAGTTGTTTGATACTATTTTAAAGAGTCATCCAGACTTTATAGCCATCCTGTTTGTGACAAAGGATGGTAGAATTTTAAAGACTGGCATGGACGAAGAGATGGTAACATCTACAGATATGATGGCGCAAGAATGGTATAAAGAAGCTATCCTAAAATCAAACACGCCTATTATCAAATCGACGAAGAATAATAGTAATCAAGTTGTTATTTCTATTAGTCAGGAAATAAAAGGAGAAGATGGACAACATCTTGGTGTGATTCGTTTAGATGTAGATTATCAAGAATTAGAAAAGTATGTTAAAGAACTTTCTTTAGGAACAAATGGATATGCTTTTGTCATTGAAAAAGATGGCACAATTATTTATCATCCGGATTCTGAAGTGTTCGAGTCGGTAGAAAAACAAATGTCTGTTCAAGATATCTCCAATAGTCCGATGGATTCGATGGTTTCTGAAGATTACTTTGTTCATAAGAGTACCATTGGAAACGGTGATTGGGTCTTAGTTGGGGTAAGCTCGTTTAGTAGTTTTAAAGAGACGTCGTTCAAATTGCTTGCGATTGTGAGTGCTGTTGGGATTGTTAGTTTAATGATTTGTATGTTTGGAATTTATGCTCTGATGCGTTATCAACTGCTTCCTGTAAAACAATTAGGCCAGGTCATGAAGAAAGTTGAAGAGGGAGACACTACGATTCGAGCACAGGAGAACGGTGCGCAGGAATTCCAAGTGTTGGCTGCTAGTTTCAATCAAATGTTAGAAAAAATTGAAAAACTCATGCAGGATGAAAAGGAACAAGAAGCACTGACCAGAGTTTATGAATTAAAGGCATTAACGAGTCAAATTAATCCGCATTTTCTATATAATACTTTGGAGACTATTATTTGGATGGCTGAATTTCAAGACCATAAAAAAGTAGTAGAAATTACAAAAGCACTCTCTAATTATTTTAGACTTTCGCTGAATGCGGGAAATGAATTAGTAACATTACAACAAGAAATAGAGCATGTACGACAATATTTATTTATTCAAAAGGAAAGATATGGCGATAAGTTAAATTATCGAATCGATTTTTCAGAAGAAATTCCTCCGATTATGATTCCAAAAATTGTTATTCAGCCTCTCGTAGAAAATGCAATCTATCATGGAATTAAAGAAATCGATAGACCAGGGCAAATTGATATTACACTTCTAAAGATTGATGAATGGATTGAAATTTGCATTGCCGATAATGGCGTCGGAATGAGTGGGAAAGAAACTTCATCAAAACAGCTTGGTGGTATTGGAATTAAGAATGTCACTGAACGATTGAAACTATTTTTTGGGGAAGCATTTACGATGACGATTGACTCAAAACCAAATGAGTATACAAAAGTCTATTTACGCATTCTGATAAAAAGGCAACAAGACTTGCAATAGTTGACAAAACTAGACGCTTTTCGTATACTTCTAAAGGTAAGCAGTCGGATTGAGATTTTACCTATTAGAGAGGCTTGTCTGGTGAAAATAGCCATCAAAATCGTGCTCCCGATTGAAAACTTTGTAGAAATACAAACGCCCTTCCAGCGTTATCGGAATTAGAGATGAATGAACAGCTGTTTCATTGTAAGCAAGGTGGTACCGCGGTAGGACGCCCTTGCAGCAATGGAGCAGTTTTTTTATTTACAAAATGAAGGAGAATGAAGATGAAAAAATTATCAAGTAGCGAAATTCGTCAAATGTACCTTGATTTCTTCCAAGAAAAAGGACATAAGGTGCATCCAAGTGCGAGCTTAATTCCTGTAAACGATCCAACATTATTATGGATTAACTCAGGGGTTGCCACTCTTAAAAAATACTTCGATGGAACAGAAACACCAGAAGTTCCACGTATTACCAATGCTCAAAAGAGTATTCGTACAAACGATATTGAAAACGTAGGACACACAGCTCGTCACCATACATTATTCGAAATGATGGGGAACTTCTCAATTGGAGATTACTTCAAAGAAGAAGTAATTCCATGGGCATGGGAATTCTTAACAAGTGAAAAATGGTTAGGTCTTGATCCAGACCGCCTATACGTAACTTATTATCCAAAAGATCCAGAAACAAAAGCATTGTGGATGGATAAAGTTGGTCTTCCTGAAGATCACATCATTCCAGTAGAAGATAACTTCTGGGATATCGGTGCAGGTCCATGCGGTCCGGATACTGAGATTTTCTACGACCGTGGAGAAAAATATAATAACTTAGCAGAAGATGATCCAGAAAACTATCCTGGTGGAGAAAACGAACGTTACTTAGAAATTTGGAACTTAGTATTCTCTCAATTCAACCATATGCCAGACGGAACTTATCCACCATTACCACATAAGAACGTCGATACGGGGATGGGTCTTGAACGTGTAGTTTCTGTTATCCAAGACACACCAACAAACTTCGAAACAGACTTATTTATGCCAATTATTAAGCAATTAGAAAGCTTAAGCGCTGGTAAGAAATACAATGACTCTAAGGAATTAGATGTTTCATTCAAAGTAATCGCTGACCACATTCGTGCAGTAAGCTTTGCGATTGGGGATGGCGCGCTTCCTTCAAACGAAGGTCGTGGATATATCATCCGTCGTTTAATCCGTCGTTCTGTAATGCACGGACAACGTTTGGGAATTCAAGGTTCATTCTTAACTAAATTAGTTCCAACTGTTGCTCAAATTATGCACAGCTACTATCCTGAAGTTACTGAAAATATGGAATTCATCCAAAAAGTGATTGCAAACGAAGAAAATCGTTTCCAAGAAACAATTCACGATGGTTTAGCAATCTTAGAAACTATTTTTGCCGATATGAAAGCTTCTAATGAAACAACACTTTCTGGCGAAAATGCGTTCAAACTATATGACACTTACGGATTCCCATATGAATTAACATTAGAATACGCTAGCGACAATGGGTTCACAGTCGATGAAGAAGGCTTCCAAGCAGAAATGCAAGCGCAAAAAGATCGTGCGCGTGCTGCTCGTAATACAGAAACATCAATGAACGTACAATCTGCAGTATTACGTGATATCACTGTAGAGAGTGAATTCGTTGGATATGCTTCAACAACTGAAGAAGGCGTGTTAAAAGCGATTGTTGTGGATGATGAATTAGTTGAATCTGCACATAAAGATGCTCATGCTCAATTAGTATTCGACCGTACACCTTTCTACGCTGAAATGGGTGGACAATTAGCAGACCACGGTACAATCCAAGATGCAAACGGTACCGTTGTAGCGAATGTCTTACAAGTGAAGAAAGCTCCTAACGGACAACCATTACACACAGTTGAAGTGTTAGGCGACTTACAAGTAAACGCAACTTACACATTAGTGGTTGATGCTTCTGAACGTGCGAAAATCATTAAAAACCACACAGCAACTCACTTATTACACCAAGCATTAAAAGATGTTCTAGGAACTCACGCAAACCAAGCTGGTTCTCTTGTAACACCAACTGGTTTACGTTTCGACTTCAGTCACTTCGGACAAGTTACTTCTGAAGAATTAGCTGAAATGGAACGTATTGTAAATGAGAAAATCTGGGCTGGGTTAGAAGTGGTTACGATTGAAACTACACTAGAAGATGCGAAAAGCCGTGGGGCAATGGCACTCTTTGGTGAAAAATACGGTAAATTAGTTCGTATGGTAAACATTGGCGACTGGTCAATCGAACTTTGTGGTGGTATCCACGTTGGAAACACTCAAGAAATCGGATTGTTCAAGATTGTTTCTGAATCTGGTATCGGTGCCGGTGTTCGTCGTATTGAAGCTGTTACAAGTAAAGAAGCCTTTGACTTATTAAGCCATCACGAAAACTTATTAAAACAAGTGGCTGCTGAAGTCAAAGCAATCCAATTAGATACTGTTGTAGAACGCGTGGCTACTTTAGGTCAAGAATTGAAAGAAGCAAATAGCGAAATTGCGAAGCTAAAAGCTAAAATCATGAAAGCTGAAGTCGCGGATGTCTTCAACAATGTAGAAGAGGTGAACGGAACTTCATTCATTACCGTTTCTCTAGAAAATAAAGAAATGGATGAATTACGTCAATTAGCAGATACTTGGAGACAAAAAGGTGCGAGTGATATCTTCGTAGTAGGTACTGCTTCTGCGGATAAAGCCAATCTTTTAGTAGCCGTATCTAAAGATGCTAATGCAAAAGGATTAAAAGCAGGCGATATCATTAAGGCGATTGCTCCAGCTATTCAAGGTGGAGGCGGAGGCCGTCCTGATATGGCTCAAGCAGGTGGTAAGAACCCTGCAGGTATTCCACAAGCATTCGAATTGCTTAAAGAATATTTAGCTAAATAAGGCCAAAATTTGGAAACCTTCCTTAAGCTTATGAATGAGTTTTAAGGAAGGTTTTTATTGTGATAGCAAAGGAAAGGCTTTCTAAAAGTTTAAGAATCGGTAAGTATCGATTGTAGTTTTACTGAAAATCCTGTAAAATAAGCATATATATTGAAATGAGGTGTCAGTATGAGTTCAATAGATGAAACAGTCCTATTTAAGTTTAATGAAAAGGATGAAAAAAGCGTTCAAGAAACTTTAACTATCGTGTATGATGCGTTGAATGAAAAAGGATATAGTTCAATCAATCAAATTGTAGGATATTTATTGTCTGGCGATCCAGCGTATATTCCTAGACATAAAGATGCGCGAAATTTAATCCGTCGTCACGAAAGAGATGAGATTTTGGAAGAACTCATTAGACATTATATTCGTTCTACAGGAAGAGATGCCTAATATGAGATTGATGGGCTTAGATGTCGGAAGTAAAACTGTGGGCGTCGCCGTTAGTGATTTAATGGGATGGACTGCTCAAGGAGTTGAAACGATTCCGATAAATGAAAATGCTTCTGAATTTGGCTTTAAACGTGTTGTCGAGTTAGTGGAAGAGTATGGCGTTGAAAAAATCGTCATTGGTCTACCAAAGAACATGAATAATACGGAAGGGCCAAGAGTAGAGGCTTCTCGAAGATATGGAGCAAGTCTAGAGAAAAGACTCCAAATTCCCATTGTTTTTCATGATGAGCGCCTTACTACGATGCAAGCTGAAAGGATGCTTGTAGAAGAAGGAAATGTTTCAAGAAAAAAAAGAAAGCAAGTCATTGATATGCTCGCAGCAGTCATGATTTTACAAAACTATTTAGATTTAAATGGAAATCAATAAAAGAAAGAGGAAAGAAAATGACAGAACATTCACATCACGAACACGATCATGAACATGATCACTTAGAAGGACATGAAGGTCACGAACATATTACAATCGTTGACGAAGAAGGAAACGAAATTTTACACGAAGTATTATTTACTTTTGAATCAGAAGATTACAATAAATCATATGTTTTATGCTATCCAGCAGGAATTCCTGAAGGTGAAGAAGTAGAATTACAAGCATTTTCATATGTAGAAGCTGAAGATGGTACTGAAGGTCAATTAAACCCAATCGAAACAGAAGCTGAATGGGATATGATTGAAGAAGTATTAAACACATTCTTAGCAGAAGAAGATTTATAATCACAAAAGACCAAGGGTAACCTTGGTCTTTTATTTTTTTTAGAGGAATATAGTTTTATTTATAAAACCTGACAGAAGATGTCAACATTAAAAGAGTATAATCCATTAAGAGGTGAAGATAATGTATGAAAAATAATAGATTGTTTCGACTGCTATATTATGTTCTATCGAAAAGAAAAGTCACAGCATCACAGCTAGCGGACCATTTTGAAGTCTCAATTAGAACAATCTACCGAGATATTGATAATCTTAGTAGTGCGGGTATCCCTATTTACGCCACACAAGGGAAAGGGGGAGGCATTGAGATTTCTAGAGAGTTTATTTTGAATCAATCTTTGTTATCTCAAGAAGAAAAGGAACAAATAATGAATTCCTTACAAGGATTAGAGGCAACAAGTGACTTATCTGACAAAAATCTTCTTATGAAATTGTCTGCCTTATTTAATATGGAGATGATCAATTGGATTGAGGTTGATTTTCAAGGATGGAATTCTACACATGACACAGCATTATTTCAAAATTTGAAGCTGGCGATTTTGAATAAAAATTTAATTTCATTCGACTATTATAGCCATCTACAAGAAACTACAAGAATAGTCAAGCCAATTCGATTATGGTTTAAAAGCTTTAATTGGTATTTATATGCATTTTGTTTGTCTAGAAATAAAATTATAGATTATTTAAATTATCCAGAATAAAAAATTTGAAGACTTTGAAAGAAAGATATGAGGATTCTTTTGAGGAAATTTCGTTGAATGAATTAAAAGTACCAGATAATATGATTTCTCTTCAGGTTAAATTTGATAAAAGAGTGGCATATCGCGTTTATGATGAAATAACTACCGAGATCACTGTTGATGAGAATGGAGATTTATTGACAACTATTGAACTCCCGAATGATGAAAAAGTGGTTAGTTACTTATTCTCCTATGGCTCAAATGTCGAAGTACTTCAACCAAAAGAAATACGCCTACAAATAAAGCAATTGATTCAAACAATTGGAGAAAAATATAAAACATGACATGGGTTGGCAAGTATTCAATCGTATAATAAGAGTATCAAATAGAAAGGCGTGAGAAAAATGAAGTATGAATGGAGAAAACAAGAGAAAGAATTATACGGTGTAAAAACCAAAGCTGTTTTAGTAGATGTTCCAAAGCAAAAGTTCATTACGATTAAAGGACAAGGAAATCCAAATGAAGAAGATTTCTCAAATAGAATTTCCGCTTTATACTTAGTCGCTTATGGTATAAAGATGCTGTTTAAAAAAGCAGCATTGAATAATGAAATTAATGATTTTACTGTTTTTCCTTTAGAAGGTCTATGGCAAAAAGGAGATAGGGTTGAATTTGATAAAAATGATTTAAGTTATATTTTAATGATTAAACAACCCACACTCATCACTGAAGAAATATATTATCAAGCTATGGAAATCGTAAAGCAAAAAAAGCCTAATGATTTATATGAAGAAATCGCCTTTAAAGAATTTGAAGAGGAAAAAGCGATTCAAATTTTACACTTAGGAAGTTTTGATGATGAACCTCAATCTTTTGAGAAGATGGATAAATTGGCTACAGAATTACAATTAAAAAGAACATCTAATGTGCATCGGGAAATATATTTAACAAATAAAAACAGAACGAGCGAAGAAAAGCAAAAAACAATTCTAAGATATTCAGTAGAATAAATCCCCAAAAGGTAACAGTATGAATAGATACTGTTGCCTTTTATTGAATATAAACTAGCTTAAAATATTGTTATATGAACGTTCTAACTCCCTTTTGTAATTGAGTTTCTTCATTTTTTTATAATAATAGGGTATAATAACTACAACTATGGTTACCTTATGTGACTATCTTAGGAGGAAAACAATGTCTCAAAATGAACATAAAAAGCATTCCTTAATTTCCGAGACGGATTCTAAAAGAGATATCCGAAAGAAGGAAACGTCTATTATTAAAAAGATTATGAAGTACTTCATGATTGCACTTCTAGCAATTGTTCTAATTGGAGGAATCTTTACTTGGAACTACATTAACGGTGAAGTAAAACCTGTAGATAGCGAACAAACAGAATTGGTTGAATTTGAAATTAACCAAGGAGAATCTGTTAAAGATGTTGCAAATCATTTGAAGGAAAAAGAGTTTATTCGTAATTCAAAATTTTTTACGTTCTATTTAAAGTTTAAAAATATCGCAGGATTTAAGGCAGGAGCTTACCAAGTTTCAAAAAGTATGACTTTAGATGAAATTATTGAAGAGCTCTCGGGTAAAGGAAAAGAGAAAAACTTGAATGCAACGAAGGTTGTGATTCGAGAAGGAGAGCAACTGAGTGATATTTCTAAAGAAGTTGCAAAATCAACGAAATACTCAGCTGAAGATTTTATGGCTAAAGTTCAGGATAGTGGTTTTATTGAATTGTTAGTTCAAAAGTATCCTAAATTATTAACGCAGTCATACAATTCATATAATGTGAAATATGTTCTAGAAGGATTTCTTTTCCCAGCAACTTATGATATGAACGATAATAAAACACTTCAAATGTTAATCACTGAAATGGTTGCTAAAACAGATGAAGTGTTATCAAAATATTACTCCCAAATTGAAGCTAGTCCCTATACTTTACAACAAATTATGGCTTTAGCTTCCTTAATTGAAAAAGAAGGGGTTAAACTCGAGGATCGTAAGAAGATTGCTAGTGTCTTCTATAATCGTCTTGAAAAAGGCATGATGCTTCAAACAGACGTTGCTGTTCAATATGCTTTAGGAGAACATAAAGAAGCACTATCATTGAAAGATTTAGAAGTGGATTCTCCATATAACTTATACCAAAATTACGGTGTAGGGCCAGGACCTTATAATAGTCCAAGTGAGGATTCTATTGTTGCCGCACTAGAACCTGAAAAAACGGATTATTTATACTTTGTAGCGGATATTCATACGAAAGAAATTTATTTTGCGAAAACGTATGAAGAACATTTAGAATTAAAAGCTAAATATGTGGATAAGGAGTAAGGTCATGGAAAAGAGAAAGCCAATTGTTATCGGAGTTACTGGTGGCTCAGGAAGTGGGAAAACAAGTGTTAGTCGAAAAATTTTGGAGAATTTCCCGGAATTAACGATTGTGAAAATTGATCAAGATTACTATTATAAAGATCAAAGTCATATGCCGTTTGAAGAACGTTTAAAAACAAACTATGACCACCCATTTGCTTTCGATACAGATTTATTAATTGAACATATGAATAAATTAATCAATTTTGAATCGATTGAAGAACCAGTATATGATTACGAAAATCATACAAGAAGCGACAAAACAATCCATCAAGAGCCAAAAGATGTTATTCTGATTGAAGGTATTCTTATTCTTGAAGATAAACGCTTGCGTGATTTGATGGACATCAAGGTATATGTAGATACAGACGATGATATTCGTATTATTCGCCGTATTAAACGTGACATGGTGGAACGTGGAAGAACACTCGATTCAATTATTCATCAATATATGTCTGTTGTAAAACCAATGCACCATCAATTTATTGAGCCTACTAAAAAGTTTGCAGACATCATTATTCCTGAGGGTGGATCGAACACAGTTGCAATTGACTTAATGACCACAAAAATAGCTTCTATTTTAAGAGAATTAGCTTAATATTTGGGCCTTTGAACTTGTTTCAAAGGTCTTTTCTATACAAAAAATTCACTAAAATTTCTTAAAATCATATAAAAATAATGAATAGGGCTTGCAATCTTCACTATAAAATGTTAAAGTTTTAGCATTGTAGATTGAGATAATCTAAAAAACAATATAGGGGAGAGTCGTATGACTGAAAAAGTATTTCCAATGACGCTTGAAGGAAAAGCAAAACTTGAGGCCGAATTAGAAGAATTAAAAGTCGTTAAACGTAAAGAAATTGTGGAGCGAATTAAGATTGCTCGTAGTTACGGTGACTTATCAGAAAACTCTGAATATGAATCAGCGAAAGATGAACAAGCATTTGTTGAAGGACGTATTTCAACATTAGAAAAAATGATTCGTTTTGCTGAAATTATTGACGATAACAATGTTGAAAAAGATGTTGTTTCATTAGGTAGAAAAGTTACGTTTATCGAATTACCAGATGGAGATGAAGAAACTTATACGATTGTTGGTAGTGCAGAAGCAAACCCAATTGAAGGTAAGATTTCAAATGATTCTCCAATTGCCAAAGGAATTATTGGTAAAAAATTAAATGAAGAAGTAGTTATTCCAACACCAGGTGGGGAAATGAAAATCCGAATTATTGATATTCAATCTGCTTAATTCATAATATTGTAAAAAGCTAGGGAACTTCCTAGCTTTTTTGTATATCATTCTTTAGACTGATGGTCTTAAAATTATTTCGTGATAGGATTGTATGTGAGAAGATGATATACTAATACCTATATGGAGGTGAGAAGATGAAAAATATTAAAAAGATGCTCATTGTATTGTTACTAGGAACAATGATTTCAGCCATTGAAATTACTACTAGAATGGGCTTATTTATCATCTTTGCACTTGGAGTTGCTACTATCGTAAGTAGTTTGGTTCTTTTTAAAAATGTAAAATTTATGAAAAATATGGGTTTATGTTTTGGTAGTTTGTTTATGATATTGCCTTTACTATCTACTGCCGGAATTTGGTTAGGTATGATAGGAGCATTACTCATATTATTATTTAGTCATGATAGCTCGTCTTTTTCTGTGGTAACGACTATTTTTCAAAGAAAGGATCAACAAGAATATATTTTCGTGAATTCTAGAGAAGAAGAGATTGATTCGGAGAAAATTAAACGATTCGATTGGATAGGATCTCAAATCATTGGAAATGAGCCTTATGAATGGAACGATATCAACGCTGGACAATTAGTTGGAGATACCATTATTGATTTAGGAAATACGATTCTTCCAGCAAAAGAAAACGTAATTGTGATACGAAAAGGGTTTGGACGAGTTCGAATTTTGGTTCCGTATGGAGTCGGTGTCATGATTCATCACCATAGTTTCGCTGGAGAATTAGAGTTTGAAAAGCAATCTTATACGTTAAGTAATGAGTCTATTCAGTTATATAGTGAAGATTATCAAAGAACTAGTAAGCGAGTAAAAATCTATACGACAATTGTAGCTGGAAAAATTGAGGTGATTGAAGCATGAAGCAACGAATCCTCAAAAGCTGGCTTCTATTTTCAGCACTTTATAGTATTGTCAGTACAGTATTTATATTTCTCTTTAGAAAATGGTTTAATTTTGATCATTTAGAAGAGATTAGTTTTCAGGAAACACTTGGGACTATCACATTATTTCTTTTAATACTTCTATTTTTATCATTGATTTCTGCGGTTATCTTATATGTATTAAATCGTCAGGCTGAAAGAAAAATAACAGAGCAGCTGTTAATGATTCAAAAGGCACAGTTTCAGTTGGTAAAAGATAAAGATGAATCTAATTGGCTGAATGAAGCAACAATTCTAGATTTAAATGCTTTTTATACTCAATCAATGGCAATATCGAATCAGATTGAAACGGTATCTCTAGAGTTACAAGAAATAGGTAGAAAACCTCAATATGTTGGAGAAGAGACAAAAGAACAAATTATTGAACAAGAAAGAAGACGTATTGCCAGAGAATTACATGACTCTGTAAGCCAACAATTATTTGCCGCAATGATGATGATTTCAGCGTTGAATGAAAGAAAGCAACATTTTGATGAAAAAGAACAAAAACAACTAGCCATGATTGAACATGTTCTTTCTCAAGCACAGTCTGAAATGCGTGCATTATTACTACATCTTAGACCTATTTCTTTAGAAAATAAATCCTTAAAATCCGGAATCGAAGGTTTATTAGTGGAATTACAAACGAAAGTGCAAATGAAAATTCATTGGGATATAGAAGATGTTACTTTGCCAGAAGGGGTTGAAGATCATCTCTTTAGAATTGCTCAGGAATTACTCTCGAATACTTTAAGACATTCTCATGCCAAACATTTAGAAGTCTACTTAAGACAGAAAGACTCAAATGTAATCTTTAAAATAGAAGACGATGGTGTTGGATTTAACGTTGATGACATCCATCCTGGTAGTTATGGAATAAATAATATGAAAGAAAGAGTACAGGGACTCGGTGGACAAGTGAAGATTGTAAGTTTCCCAAATCAAGGGACAACAATAGAAATCAAAATTCCGCTTGGTCGTCATTTGGAGGGAAATTATGATTAATGTTTTATTAGTAGATGACCATGAAATGGTACGATTAGGCGTGTCTTCGTATTTATCAATGCAGGATGATATCGATGTTATTGCTGAAGCAAAAAATGGACGAGAAGGTGTGGAAAAGGCTTTATCTTATAAACCGGACATCATTCTAATGGATTTGGTCATGCCTGAGATGGATGGAATTGAAGCGACAAAAGAAATTTTACGTCAATGGCCAGAAGCAAAAATCATTATTTTAACCAGTTTCATTGATGATGAGAAAGTCTTTCCAGCCATCAATGCGGGTGCCAAAAGTTATATTTTAAAAACTTCTTCGGCCTCTCAAATTGCTAAAGCTATTCGTGATACTTTTCAAGGGGACGGAGTATTTGAACCACAAGTGACTGATAAATTAGTGAATAGAATCCAAATGAAGCAACAACATTTCCCTCATGATGATTTGACTCAACGGGAATTGGAAGTTCTTCTTCTAATTGCACAAGGAAAATCGAATCAAGAAATTGCGGATGAATTATTTATTACTTTAAAAACGGTAAAAACTCATGTTTCAAATATTTTATCCAAATTGGAAGTAGAAGACAGAACGCAAGCAACGATTTATGCATTTAAGCACCAGTTAATAAAAATGTAGACTTAGTTACGGTCATTAGTTATGAATGAATATGAATCATCAGAAGAATCAAAACGAAAAAGATGTATGGAAATTTCCATGCATCTTTTTTAGTGTAAAATTTTTGATTGGGCATGAAAGTAATTTCGAAAAAAGGATAAAGGAAGAAATGATAGAGACGGTTTTTGAAACTACTTACTAAAAAAACTAGGTGTATTGAAAATGGTTTCTATGACTAGTATACTGATAATATGAAAGGGTTTTAAAAAGGAGGCTGTTTATGAGAATACATGGTCAATTAATTGTATCATGCCAAGCATTGCCGCATGAACCATTGCATAGTGATTATATTATGGCTCGTATGGCAGTTGCTGCAAAGGAAGGAGGAGCAAAGGGAATTCGTGCCAACTCAGTAGTGGATATAAAAGCAATCAAAGAAGCTGTAGATTTACCAGTTATTGGAATTATTAAACGAGATTATAACGATTCAGATGTTTTTATTACGGCTACGATGAAGGAAGTAGATGAACTTATGACGGTTCAACCAGAAATTATTGCACTGGATGCGACTTCATCTACTCGTCCAAATGGACAATCGTTGGACGAATTTTATAAGGAAATTAGAGAAAAATATCCTAATCAATTATTGATGGCGGATTGTTCTACAGTAGAAGAAATGATTCACGCTGATGAACTTGGTTTTGATTTTATCGGAAGTACTTTAGTGGGATATACGAAACAAAGTAATGGCGATAAAATTGAAGCGAATGATTTTGAAATTTTAAGAACTGTTTTGAAACAAATCAAACATCCTTTAATTGCAGAGGGAAATATTGACACACCTGAAAAGGTGAAAAGAGTGCTAGAGTTGGGCGCTTATAGTGTAGTTGTAGGTTCTGCGATTACACGTCCACAACTCATTACAAAAAAATTTGTTGATGCTATTCATCAACACTAGGAAAGATAAGAATTATTCATTTTAAGTTTAGGGGGAAAACCATATGTTTAAAGTCTTACAAAAAATAGGGAAGGCATTTATGTTGCCAATTGCCATTTTGCCGGCAGCTGGTTTGCTATTAGGGATTGGGGGAGCTTTATCCAATCCAACAACTGTTGCGACATACCCTGCATTAAATAACGAAGTATTACAAGCGATTTTTAAAGTGATGAGCCAAGCTGGAGAAGTTGTCTTTGCAAATCTATCACTTCTTCTCTGTATCGGGCTCTGTATCGGGCTAGCAAAACGTGACAAAGGAACTGCTGCTCTTGCTGGAGTTACAGGATACTTAGTAATGACTGCAACTATTAAAGCGCTTGTTGGATTATTTATGGCAAAAGATGCTTCCATTGATACTGGGGTTATCGGTGCTGTTGTAGTTGGATCAGTGGCTGTATGGTTACATAACCGTTATAACAATATTCAATTACCTCAAGTACTTGGATTCTTTGGTGGTAGCCGTTTTGTTCCAATTGTAACATCATTTGCGTCTATCTTTGTGGGAGCTATCTTCTTCTTAGTATGGCCACCATTCCAACAATTATTAGTATCTACTGGTGGATATATCTCACAAGCTGGTCCAATTGGTACATTTTTATATGGCTTCTTAATGCGTTTATGTGGTGCTGTAGGGTTACACCATATGATTTATCCAATGTTCTGGTTTACAGAATTAGGTGGAGTGGAAGTTGTAGCTGGCCAAACTGTGGTTGGAGCTCAAAAAATCTTTTTTGCTCAATTAGCGGATCCAAACCATGTAGGACTATTTACTGAAGGAACTCGTTTCTTTGCTGGTCGTTTCTCAACAATGATGTTTGGTCTTCCAGCTGCCTGCTTAGCAATGTACCACTGTGTTCCTAAAGATCGTCGTAAAAAATATGCTGGTTTATTCTTCGGGGTTGCATTAACTTCATTTATTACAGGTATTACAGAACCAATTGAGTTCATGTTCTTATTCGTAAGCCCAGTATTATATGTTGTTCACGCATTCCTTGATGGGGTAAGTTTCTTCATCGCTGATATTCTAAATATCTCTATTGGTAATACATTCTCAGGTGGGGTTATCGACTTCACATTATTTGGGGTATTACAAGGTAATGATAAGACAAACTGGTTATTACAAATTCCATTTGGTCTTGTTTGGAGCGTTTTATACTATGTTGTATTTAGATGGTTTATTCTTCAATTCAATGTTGCTACACCAGGACGTGTTGAAGATGATTTAGCTAGTGATGAAAAACCAGTTGTGGAAACTAAAGATAGCTTAAAACAAGATAGCGTTCGTATTATTGATGCTTTGGGTGGTCAAGAAAATATCGAAGATGTAGATGCTTGTATCACACGTTTACGCGTATCTGTTAAAGATGTTGAAAAAGTGAATAAAGCAACGTTAAAAGAAATCGGTGCAGTTGATGTTCTTGAAGTAAAAGGCGGCATTCAAGCAATTTATGGAGCTAAAGCCATCCTTTATAAAAATAATATCAATGAAATTTTAGGTGTAGATGACTAGTAATCAATCTTAACTAAAGCAGGTAAACTAGCCCTCGTGTCTAGTTTGCCTGCTTTTAATTTTTAATAGGAATAGGCATCGTATGTTATAATAAAAAAAGCAAATGCAAAGGGGAGATGCAGGTGTTGTCATTCGAGAAAAAAGTGGCTCCTATTATAGAGTCTATTTACGATACTTTAACACCGATTGAAAAGACAATTGCACAGTATTTTCTAGAACCAATTCCAGAAGGAGTGTCTCTTTCGGCACAAGAAGTGTCCAATCGTTTATTCGTTTCCATTCCGTCACTGACAAGATTTGCCCAGAAATGCGGATATAACGGATATCGACAATTTATTTATGATTATGAAAAGAGAAGTAAGGAAGAGTCGACGCTTCATATTAATTCGACTAAAATCGTTCTTGAAGATTATGCTGAGCTTTTGTCGAAGTCTTTTTCCCTTGTAAATGAAGCTCAATTAATTCGAGTTTGTGAATTGCTCAGCAGTGCTAAAAGGGTATATATATATGGTCAAGGGAGCTCTGGACTAGCAGCATTAGAGATGAAATTTCGTTTTATGAGACTTGGGATGATTTGTGAGGCGATTACGGATTTGCATACAATGCTTATGAATCGTGTGCTAGTAGATGAAGATTGTCTTGTCATTGGAATCACAGTTTCGGCAAATGAAAGTGTGGTAAAGGCAGTAAATATTGCAAAGAATCAGGGAGCAAAAACGGTTCTAATCACTTCTAAAAAGAGTGAGGAACTGTCGCATGAATGCGATGAATTGGTTCTTATTGCGATGAAAAATGCTTTGGAACAAGGGACGACAATTTCACCACAGTTTCCGGTTTTAGTAGTGGTTGATATTTTGTATAGTTATTACAAGGAAATCGATAAGGAAAGAAAGCATTCTATTTTTTCAAATACATTGCATGCGATTCAACCTGAATAAAGAAGGAGAAGATAAAATGTTTGGATTTTTTAAAAAGAATAAAAAAGATAAAGAAGTAGTAGTTTATGCACTAGCGTCTGGAGACATAGTTCCAATTACGCAAGTGAATGATCCTGTTTTTGCGGGTAAAATGATGGGAGACGGTTTTGCGATACTTCCAACAAGTGGAGTGATTACTTCACCTGTTAAAGGAGAAATTGTAAATGTCTTTCCAACGCTACATGCTGTGGGGATTAAAACTCCTGAAGGACTTGAAGTGTTAGTCCATATGGGAATCGATACAGTTGAATTAAAAGGAGCTCCGTTTAAAACAACGGTAATGGTTGGTGAAAAGGTGGATGAGAATACAGTTTTATCCACGGTTGATTTAGAGGCTTTAAAGGAAGCTGGTAAAGATACAGCGATGATGGTCCTCTTTACAAATATGGATAAATTAGATACATTTTCTATCGCGACTGAAGGGTCAGTAGATGGAAAATCAGAAGTTGGGAAAGTAACGATGAAGCCTTAAATAAAATAAAAAAATCCGCTCTATTGAGCGGATTTTTCTATTTTAGAAAATATGACTACGGTATAAGCTAACTACTTTTCCTAGGATAGTACAATTTGGAAGAATAATTGGCTCCATTGTGTCATTCTCAGGTTCTAAGCGAACGTGGTCCTTTTCCAAGTAAAATCTCTTACAAGTAGCAGTGTCTTCTTCGGTCATTGCAATGACAATCTCCCCATTGGCTGCAGTAGATTGTTTACGAACGATAACAGAGTCACCATCAAAGATTCCAGCATTAATCATACTATCCCCTTTAATACGCAACATAAAAAGATCGTCGGATTCATTTTGTAATTCTGGTGGAATTGGAAAGAAGTCACTTGCTTCTTCTACAGCAAGAATTGGTTCACCAGCGGTAACCACACCAAGCATTGGAATAGCAGTTGCCTTTGCACCAATGGCCTTTAATCCTGCCATTGTTAATTCGATCGCACGAGGTTTACTTGGGTCGCGCTGAATGAATCCATTTTTTTCCAATCTGGACAAGTGGCCATGAACGGTAGAAGTCGAAGAAAGCTGAACAGCATTACAAATTTCACGCACTGTTGGTGGATAACCGTGTTCTTGAACTTCTTTATAAATAAACTGTAAAACATCTAATTGTCTTGAATCTTTTAAATTTGTCATCGGAACATCTCCTTCTTTAAAAATAGTTTATCACAGACTATACTAGAAAATCAAACAAATGTTCGTATGTAAATCGGATTTTTAGGAAGTTTTTATAAATCGTGATACACTAGGGACGAATAAAAGGAAAGGAATGAAGAAATGTTATCACCAGAGAAGATTAGTCGTATCAATGAATTGGCTAAAAAGAAAAAAGAAGGAAAATTAACACCTACAGAAGAAAAAGAACAACAACTCCTACGTCAAGAGTATTTGGAGGCTTTTCGTGGAGGCATGCGTAATCATATTGAAGGATTAAAAATTGTTGACGAAGAAGGAAATGATGTGACTCCTGATAAACTAAAAGCAATCCAAAAAGAAAAAGGATTACATAATCGAGGAGAAGAATAAGGATTAGGAGGTTGAGGATTTTCAACCTCTTTTTTTCTACTATTTGTTTCTCTAATAAATTTGAATCAATTTTGCAAGGGGTTACTTTATTTTATTAAAGATTAGAATAACGGTTGCAAAAGAATGTTTGAATTTAGTAAAATAGAGTAGTAAGTTCCTATTAAGGAAAACTATTTTTAAGGAGTGATTGTATGTTTGATAAAACCGATCAACTAGCAGTGAATACGATTCGTACACTAAGTATGGATGCCATTCAAGCTGCGAATTCAGGACACCCTGGACTACCAATGGGTGCAGCGCCAATGGCATATGTACTTTGGTCTAAATATTTAAAGGTAAACCCAAAACGTTCTAATTGGGTCGATCGCGATCGCTTTGTATTATCTGCAGGTCATGGATCTGCAATGTTATATGCTTTATTACATTTATCTGGCTATGACTTATCAATTGAAGATGTGAAAAACTTCCGCCAACTTGGAAGTAAAACACCAGGGCACCCAGAAGTACATGACACAGATGGGGTAGATGCAACTACTGGTCCGCTTGGACAAGGGTTTGCAAACGGTGTTGGGATGGCTATGGCTGAAGCTCATTTAGCAGCCAAATTCAACCGTGAAGGGTACCCAGTTGTGGATCACCATACTTATGTATTATGCGGTGACGGAGACTTAATGGAAGGGATTTCCTATGAAGCCGCGTCTCTAGCAGGGACATTGAAATTAAATAAATTAATCGTTTTATATGATTCAAATGACATCTGTTTAGATGGACCATTAAATAAAGTGTTTACCGAAGATGTGAAGAAACGTTTCAAAGGATTAGGTTGGAACTATATTCGCGTTGAAGATGGAAACGACTTAGATGAAATTGCAGAAGCTATTGAAGAAGCACAATGCCAAAAAGAAAAACCAACGATTATTGAAGTGAAAACGGTTATTGGTTACGGTGCTCCAAACCAAGGGACTAACAAAGTTCACGGTGCTCCTTTAGGACCTGACGGCATTGCAGAAGCAAAAGCAAACTACGGATGGGAATATGGCCCATTTGAAGTGCCTGAAGAAGTACAACACCGTTTTGATAAATTATTAGTCCAAACAGGTGAAAATGACTACAATGAGTGGAAAACTTTATTCGAAGGTTATAAACAAGCTTATCCAGAACTTGCAAAAGAATTCGAAGATAGCTTTGCAGGAAACATCGAAGTAGATCTAGAAAAAGTATTACCTTCATATGAATTTGGTAGCCAAGCAATGGCTTCTCGTGTAACAAGCCAAGCAGCGATTCAAGAATTAGGAAAGCATATTCCATTCTTCTGGGGTGGATCTGCAGACCTTTCTTCATCAAATAACACAATGAACAAAGCAGATACAGACTTTTCTCACGAAAATTATGGTGGAAGAAATATCTGGTTTGGGGTTCGTGAATTTGCGATGGGAGCTGCGATGAACGGTATGCTTCTTCATGGAGGTAATCGTGTATACGGTGGTACATTCTTTGTATTCGCAGATTACTTAAAAGCAGCAATGCGTGTTGCAGCGATTTCTCATTTACCTGCAATCTATGTATATACACATGACTCAATTGCAGTTGGGGAAGATGGACCAACGCATGAACCAATCGAACAATTGGCAGCGTTCCGTGCAACTCCAAACTTAAATGTGATTCGCCCTGCAGATGGGAACGAAGTATCAGCTGCATGGAAAGTGGCCGTAGAAACAAAAGACCGTCCATCAGTACTCGTATTCTCACGTCAAAACTTACCAGTTCTTGAACACTCACAGGAATTAGCATATGAAGGTGTGAAACGTGGGGCATATGTAGTAAGTCCTCAAAAATGCGATACACCAGAAGGTATCTTGATTGCGACAGGTTCTGAAGTGGCTCTTGCCATCGAAGCGCAAAAAGTTCTTGCAGAAGAAGGAATTGATGTATCAGTTGTTTCAATGCCATCCATGAACTTATTCGAAGAACAACCAAAAGAATACCGCGAATCAGTATTACCTAGCGATGTTCGTAAACGTGTAGCCGTTGAAATGGGGGCAAGTTTCGGATGGGGACAATATGTAGGCCTTGACGGAGCTACTGTGACGATCGACCGCTTCGGTTTATCAGGTAACGGAAATAAAGTCATGGAAACATTAGGCTTCACTGTAGAAAACGTAGTGAATACATTTAAATCTTTATAAAAATAGGTTAAAATGAAGATTGAAAGCCCACAAGTAGTGGACTTTCAATCTTTTTTTGTTTTTAGGAGAATGTATGAACGAATTGAAACAAGCATTTAAGATTAGTTTACCAATCTGTTTCGGGTATATCTTTTTAGGAATTGCATTTGCACTCTTGATGTCACAAGAAGGATTTCCAGCTTGGGCTTCTATTTTTTCAAGTATATTTGTGTATGCAGGATCCATGCAATTTGCTCTGGTCTCATTTATGAGCGCAGGGATGAGTTTTTGGATGATTGCTTTAATGACTTTATTTATTAATGCTAGAATGTTGTTTTATGGCGTTGGCTTTATTGAAGAATTTAAAAAGTTGGGCTGGAAAGCATTTTATTTAATCTTTGCCCTATCAGATGAAACCTTTTCTCTCTTAGTAGGGATGAAACAAACGAAGAGTGAAGATAATGAACAAGTGATGGTCTATGTTGGACTGTTGAACCATTTCTATTGGGTCTTTGGTACAGTCATTGGAGTTGTCATCGGCGAATTCCTTCCATTTTCAACAAAGGGCATCGATTTTTCAATGACGGCGCTCTTTGTTGTGATTCTTGTGAATCAATTGAAAAAGGCGGACCGTTATTTCCCGTTCATCATTGGGGGAATTAGTGCTATTTTCTGGTTAATTCTTGTTGGAAAACAATATTTCCTTGTGTGCGCCTTAGCGACAACAATGATCGGTTTAATTGCAATCTTCGAACGTGAGAAACTACAAATGAAGGAGGAAGAAAATGAGTAGTACGTATATTATTCTTGCTCTTATTACTAGTGGAGTTGTGACTTTTGCGATTCGATTATTTCCATTTTTAGTACTCCGCAATCAAACGAATTTATCCTCCCGCATGCAGTTTATTTCGGCGGTCTTACCACAAGCGATTATTACGATTCTAGTTGTCTATTGTTTAAAGGATATTTCGTTTATAAGCGCACCATTTGGAATTCCAGAACTCATTGCTGTCGCGATTGTCGTCTTATTGCAATGGTGGAAGGAGAATACTTTGCTGAGTATCTTTGTCCCAACGGTTATTTATATGGTGTTATTACAAGTGATGTAAAATTAACATATATGTTAATTTAAGCTACCTAGTTCATGGTTGTATCTAGGTATTTTCTAGCCTTATTTTATGGTAAAATAGAGCTACATTGATTTAGAAAGAGGCACTCTTATGAAATTATTATTTGTTGGCGATGTTGTCGGATCTCTTGGAAGAGAGATGGTCGCACAATACGTCCCAAAATTAAAGAAAAAATATAAACCGCAAATCACTGTCATTAATGGGGAAAATGCTGCCCATGGGAAAGGAATTACGGAGAAGATTTATAAGGAGTTACTGCAGGCTGGAGCAGATGTAGTAACGCTTGGGAATCACGCCTTTGATAACAAAGCAATTTTTGATTTCATTGAAGATGCCACAAAAATGGTACGACCGCTGAACTATCCAGCAGGAGTTCCAGGAAAAGGAATCGTTTATGTAAAATGTAACGACAAAGAAGTGGCCGTCATCAACTTGCAAGGCCGCGTCTTTATGAATACATTGGATGATCCTTTTGCAAAAGTTACAGAGGCGGTTGAAGAAGCTAGGAAGAGGACGCCGATTATCTTTATTGACTTCCATGCAGAAGTAACCAGCGAGAAACAAGCCTTGTCTTGGTACTTAGACGGGAAAGTGTCTGCCGTCGTTGGAACACATACGCATGTGCCAACAAACGACGCCAGAGTACTTCCGCAAGGGACAGCCTTCCTTTGTGATGTGGGAATGACTGGTCCGTATAACGGGATTCTCGGAATGGAACGCGATATTATTATTACGAAATTCCTCAATCAATTACCAGCACGATTTGAAGTGGCAGAAGACGATGAAGGCCAATTAAGCGCTTGTTTGATTGATATTGATGAAAAAACGGGTAAGGCGAAATCGATTCAACCGATTCGCATTACTCCAGATGCACCATTTTTTGAATAAAAAGATTAGAAAGAGAGTCAGAAATGCCACAAAAAACGAAACACACACCGATGATGCAACAGTATTTTTTGATTAAAGAAAAATATCCTGATTGCTTATTGTTTTATCGACTAGGTGATTTTTATGAATTGTTTTATGATGATGCGATTGAAGCAGCACGACTTCTCGAAATTACATTAACCAGTCGAAATAAAAATGCTGAGGACCCAATTCCAATGTGTGGGGTTCCTCATCATGCCGCAAAAGAATATATTAAAACGCTGATTGAACTTGGAAAGAAAGTAGCCATTTGTGAGCAGTTGGAAGATCCAAAGCTTACAAAGGGAATGGTGAAGCGAGACGTTGTTCAAGTCTTGACGCCAGGGACCTATACAGAATACCAAGCGCAAAATCAAAACCATTATTTAGTGTCGATTTTACCGCTTGTGGGGAAACGATTTGCACTGTCGTATGTGGATGTGTCAACTGGGGAATTAAAAGTGACACAACTCGAAAACTTAGAAGAAGTGCGTAGCGAATGCTCAAGTTTACTATGCCGTGAAGTCGTTCTTGTCGATAGTGATGTGACAGAAGAACTTCGTCATCTCTTTACGAGCATGCAAATCTTGATTTCAACAATTGAAAAAGATGAAATTAATGCCGAAGACTGCACAGACTTAGTCTCAGAACTAGAAGATGAAGCTTCTGTTCGTTGTGTGCAAAACCTACTCAGCTATTTGAAACTGACACAAAAGAGAAGCTTTTCGCACTTACAAAAGGCGCAAGCGTACCAAAGTGAGTTTTATCTCTCAATGAATTATGAGACAAAACGTAACTTAGAGCTAACAACAACCATTCGTGCCAATCAAAAACACGGGTCGCTGTTCTGGTTCTTAGACGAGACGCAAACAGCCATGGGAGGACGACTCCTTAAACAATGGCTTGAAAAACCACTTGTATTAGAAGGGGCGATTCAAAAACGCCATGCGCTAGTAGAAACATTGAACCAACATTACTTTGAACGTACAGACTTTATCGAAACCTTGAAACGTGTGTACGACTTAGAACGTATTGTTGGGAAAGTATCCTTTGGAACCGCCAATGCGCGTGACCTCTTGCAACTTAAACAAACACTTGGTCAAGTTCCAATCTTTAAATCGATTGTGGATAGCTTGGATTCAGAAGAATGGAGTGCTCTTGGAGAAAACTTATTCGACATTCCTGAGTTATACGATTTAATCGACCGTGCCATCGACGAAGATGCGCCACTGACGATTTCAGATGGAAACATTATTCGTACAGGGTATAACTCTACACTCGATACGTACCGCGACACGATGAAGCATGGAAAAGAATGGATTGCCGCGCTACAACAACAAGAACGTGAGCAAACAGGCATTAGTTCATTGAAGATTAGTTTCAACAAGGTGTTTGGGTACTATATCGAAGTGACAAAATCAAATCTATCCAAACTCGATAGCAGCCGCTATGAGCGTAAACAAACGCTGGCGAATGCGGAACGTTTTATTACACCTGAATTAAAAGAAAAAGAAACGCTCATTTTAGAAGCGGAAGAAAAATCAAGTGCACTCGAATATCAATTATTCGTAGAAGTGCGTGAACAAGTGAAAAATTACACCGCTCAGCTTCAACAATTAGCCAAGACGGTCGCAACGATTGACGTTCTGCAAGCCTTCAGTGTGGTGAGCGAACGTTATCACCTAGTGAAGCCTACGATTTCGATGAAGAACCGTAGACTCTGGATTGAGGATGGTCGCCATCCGGTTGTTGAAAAGGTGATGGGACAATCAACGTATGTTCCAAATAGCATTTCAATGAGTCCAGACGAGCATATTCTTCTCATTACTGGGCCGAATATGTCCGGTAAATCGACTTACATGAGACAATTAGCGCTCTGTGTGATCTTAGCGCAAATCGGATGTTTTGTACCTGCTAAGAGTGCAACGATTCCAGTCTTTACGAAAATCTTTACCCGTATTGGGGCTGCTGATGATTTAATTTCTGGCCAAAGTACGTTCATGGTAGAGATGATGGAGACAAACCATGCACTTCGAAATGCCGATGAAACAAGCTTGATATTGTTTGACGAAATCGGACGTGGAACAGCTACATATGATGGAATGGCGCTCGCTGAAGCCATCATCACATATATTCATGAGCATTTATCTGCAAAAGTATTATTCTCAACGCATTACCATGAGTTAACAAGACTCAGCGAGAAATATGCGGATTTACGCAATGTGCATGTGGGAGCCGTTGAAGAAAATGGTGAAGTGGTCTTCTTGCATAAAGTATTAGAAGGTCCTGCCGATAAGAGTTACGGAATTCATGTGGCGAAACTTGCTGGGCTTCCAACAGAGCTATTGAAAAATGCCAGAACGATTTTAAATCATTTAGAAGCTAAAGGGGCATCTAATGAAAATAGCACCTTCGTGGAACAAGTATCGCTCTTTGAAGAAGAAGCAGAAACTATGCCTGAATGGGTTCGCGAGCTTAAAGGATTAAACTTAATGAGCATGACGCCAATGGATGCAATGAACATCCTGTATAAATGGCAACAAATAGAAAAGGGTGAGTAGTGTATGGGAACCATTAAAGAATTAAGTCCATTACTGACAAACCAAATCGCAGCAGGGGAAGTCATCGAACGTCCTTCTTCTGTGGTGAAGGAATTGCTCGAAAACGCGATTGACGCTGGCAGTACTCGTATCGAGATTGAAATCGAAGAGAGTGGTCTTCGCAAGATTCGCATTCAAGATAACGGAAGTGGGATGACGAAAGAGGATGCTCGTATGTCGATTAAACGTCATACAACGAGTAAACTCTATTCGCCAGAACAACTCTTTAGAATTCATACGCTTGGGTTCCGTGGTGAAGCCTTAGCGAGTATTACGGCCGTATCGAAAGTGACGCTGACAACTTCTACCGGAGAAGACAGCGGCGTAGAGTTAAAGATCGAGTCTGGTGAAATCAAAGAAGAGAAGACCGTTCCACCATTAAAAGGAACGACTTTCCTAGTTGAAGATTTGTTTTATAATACACCGGCTAGGTTGAAATTCGTTCGTACATTGCAGACGGAGTTAGCTCATATTACGGATGTAGTGAGTAAAGCATCTCTCAGTCACCCAGAAATTGCCTTTATTTTAAAAAATGACGGTAATCTGTTATTGCAAACTTCTGGGAAGGGTGAGTTGCTGCAAGCAGTCGCAGGAAATATTGGACCCGTAAATGCTCGTAAGATGTTACCTTTTAGTGGAGAAGACGAAGATTTCAAAGTATCAGGATATACGTCGCTCCCAGAACTCACTCGTTCAAACCGCAATTACTTATCGATTTTCATTAATGGACGACCAATACGCAATATGGCAATCGCAAAGGCCATTACATTAGGATACGGATCCACATTAATGGTCGGACGATTCCCAATTACCATTATTTCGATTGAAATGGACGTACAACTCGTTGATGTGAACGTGCATCCAACGAAACAAGAAGTTCGAATCAGTAAAGAGCAAGAACTTTCTCTCGTAATTCAAAAAGCGATTAGAGAGGCGATACAGGGTGTACAACGCATTCCTGAGTCGATTGAAGACTTGTCCTTCAAACGCAAAGAAAACAGGGTAGAAGCTCCAAAACCAGTCCAACAAACTTTGGAGTGGCAATTGAAGACACCTATTGTGGAGCCTACTCGCGTAGAAACACCTTCTTATTCAGAAAATGTAAGAGAAGAAGTGGAAGTTCTACCGGTCGATGATGCGCCTATTCAAGTAAGGAAAGTAGTTGAACCTGTCCTTCAAGAAGAACTCGTGGACAGCCACGATGACCATGCAGACTACTTGAAATTAGCTGAGAAAATCGATACACAGCCTTTCGAAAAGGAATTCCCAGAATTGCATTATTTTGGACAAATGCATGGAACTTATTTATTCGCGCAAAACGAAAAAGGTTTATATATGATTGACCAACATGCCGCCCAAGAACGGATTAAATATGAACAGTTCAAAGTGGAGATTGGTCAAGTAGGCCGAGTCAGTCAACCACTAATGGTTCCGATATTACTGGAGTTCTCGAAGAAGGATAGCGTGAAATTGGAAGAACGACTACCTCTTGTAGAAGAGTTTGGAATTGGGATGGAGCCGTTCGGGCAAAATACCTTCCAAATTCAATCGCATCCAGCATGGATTAAAAAGGGACAGGAGAAGGCGATTATCGAAGAAATTATCGACTTTATCTTGGCTGACGAAAAGATTACGGTTGCTAAATTAAGAGAAGCTACAGCGATCATGATGAGCTGTAAAGGTTCGATTAAAGCCAATCACCACTTAAGTGAATGGGAAGCACGTCAGTTATTAGTGGATTTAGCAAAATGTAAAAATCCATATAACTGTCCGCACGGTAGACCCGTACTCGTTCATTTAACGAATAAGGACTTGGAACATCTCTTCAAGAGAATTCAAGATCCGCATCAAACGAAACGACAACAATTTGAATAGGAGAGACCACGATGGAATTTTCAAAAGAAGAACTAAAAAAACGATTAACAGAAATTCAATACGAAGTGACTCAAAATGAAGCCACAGAAAGACCTTTCTCAGGAGAATATGATGATTTCTACGAAGAAGGAATCTATGTAGATATCGTCAGTGGTGAACCACTTTTTAGCTCAAAGGATAAATTTGATGCAGGATGTGGTTGGCCATCATTTTCAAAACCAATTGAAAATACAACTCTAACGGAGAAAGAAGATTACAAACTAAGCCGTAAAAGAACTGAAGTAAGAAGTGGACAAGCAGATTCACATTTAGGACACGTCTTTGAAGACGGTCCAAAAGAATTAGGTGGACTACGTTATTGCATTAATTCAGCGTCTCTTCGCTTTATCCCAGTTGATAAACTCGAAGAAGAAGGATACGGAGAGTTTCTTCAATATTTTAAATAAAGATCTGTTTGAACCTTATTATATGGAAAATCCGGGGTGGAAACCTCGGATTTTTTTGATCCTATCATACTTTTTATGAACGTTTTATTGCGGAATGAACATAAAAAATGGTAATATAGAGTGCTCGATGAATTAAATGATCAAAAAATCGAGATAAAACAGTCAAATAAATGTGGTTATGAACGTTTTCGATATTTAGATAACTATTTCGAAAACAGGAATATTTCCTTGAGAGAACAGAAAATAATCGTAATCGGTAAAGGTTACCATGCTTCTTCTTGACAGATACTACAGGCTATGGTAAATACATGTCGATTAAAAAATAGGAATTTTTTGAATCGACTTTTCTGATTTCTTAGGAAACCAAAAACAAGAAGGGAAGAATATATACATGACACAATTTGATACACCAGAATACTTAGCAAAGGTGGATGCTTGGTGGCGTGCAGCAAACTACATTTCAGTAGCTCAAATGTACTTAAAAGATAACCCACTTTTACGTCGTCCAATCCAAAAAGAAGACGTTAAACTTCATCCAATCGGACACTGGGGAACAATCGCAGGACAAAACTTTATTTATGCGCACTTAAACCGTGCTATTAATAAATATGACTTAGATATGTTCTACATTGAAGGACCAGGTCACGGTGGACAAGTAATGGTTTCTAACTCTTACTTAGATGGATCTTACACAGAGTTATACCCACAAATCACTCAAGATGAAGCAGGGTTCAAACAATTATGTAAAATCTTCTCATTCCCTGGAGGAATTGCGTCTCACGCGGCTCCAGAAACTCCTGGTTCAATTCACGAAGGTGGAGAATTAGGTTACTCATTATCACATGCTACAGGTGCTGTTTTAGATAACCCTAACGTAATTGCCGCAGCAGTTATCGGTGACGGAGAAGCAGAAACGGGTCCTTTAGCAGCTGGTTGGTTCTCAAACACATTTATCAACCCAGTAAACGATGGTGCAGTTTTACCAATCCTTTACTTAAACGGTGGTAAAATCCACAACCCAACTATTTTAGCTCGTCGTACAGATGAAGAGTTAACACAATTCTTCAATGGTTTAGGATGGGATCCAATCTTCGTAGAAGGAACAGATCCTAAAGAAGTTCACCCATTAATGGCTGCTAAATTAGATGAAGCTATTGAAAAAATCCAAGCGATTCAAAAAGAAGCTCGTTCTAAGAGCGCCGAAGAAGCTACAATGCCACATTGGCCAGTATTAGTAGTACGTACTCCTAAAGGTTGGACAGGTCCAAAAGAATGGAACCATGAACCAATCGAAGGTGGATTCCGTGCTCACCAAGTTCCAATCCCAGTATCTGGAGAAGCTATGGAACACATCGATAGCTTAGTAGACTGGTTGAAATCATACCGTCCAGAAGAATTATTCGATGAAAATGGTAAATTAGTAGAAGAAATTGCTGCAATTTCTCCAAAAGGCCCACGTCGTATGAGCATGAACCCAATCACTAACGCAGGGGTTGTAAAACCAATGGAAATTACTGATTGGACTAAACATGCAATCGATACATCTAAACCAGGTGCTATCCAAAAACAAGATATGATTGAATTTGGTAAATTTGCTGCTGACTTAGTAAAAGCAAACCCAGATAACTTCCGTATCTTTGGACCAGACGAAACTAAATCTAACCGTCTAAACGAAGTCTTCAAAGCAACTAACCGTCAATGGGTTGGTCGTCGTGACGAAAGCTACGATGAATGGATTTCACCAGTTGGTCGTGTTATCGACTCACAATTATCAGAACACCAAGCTGAAGGATTCTTAGAAGGGTATGTATTAACAGGTCGTCACGGATTCTTCGCATCTTACGAATCATTCTTACGTGTAGTGGACTCAATGATCACTCAACACTTCAAATGGTTACGTAAAGCTAAAACTCACGCTCCATGGCGTAAAAACTATCCATCATTAAACTTGATTGCAACATCAACAGTGTTCCAACAAGACCACAATGGATATACTCACCAAGATCCAGGTTTATTAACACACTTAGCTGAGAAAAAACCTGAATTCGTTCGTGAATACTTACCAGCGGATACAAACAGTTTAATGGCTGTTATGGCTGAAGCTTTAAGTTCAGAAGATAAAATTAACTTAATCGTTTCTTCAAAACACCCACGTCCACAATTCTACTCAGTAGAAGAAGCTAAAGAATTAGTACGTGAAGGTTACAAAGTAATTGATTGGGCTTCAACAGTGAAAGAAGGAGAAGAACCAGACGTAGTAATTGCTGCTGCAGGTACTGAACCTAACTTAGAAGCATTAGCAGGTATTTCAATCTTGCACAAACAATTCCCAGAATTGAAGATTCGCTTCATTAACGTAGTAGATATCTTGAAATTACGTTCTCCAAAAGTGGACCCACGTGGTTTATCTGACGAAGAATTTGATAAATTATTTACTACTGATAAACCAGTTGTATTCTGCTTCCACGGTTATGAAGGTATGATTCGTGATTTATTCTTCGATCGCAACAATCATAATGTTCATATCCACGGATACCGTGAAAACGGAGATATCACAACTCCATTCGATATGCGTGTATTATCTGAAATGGACCGCTTCCACGTTGCTAAAGACGCTGCAGTTGCTGTATACGGCGACAAAGCTAGCGAATTTGCTGCGAAAATGGACGAAACTGTGGAATTCCACCACAGCTACATCCGTGAACACGGGGAAGATATTCCTGAAGTTGTGAGCTGGCAATGGGAAAATGTGAATAAATAATTCATCTAACAGGGTGCCTCAGAAATGAGGCACTCTTTTTGTGCTGGGAAATAAATACTTTATAAATGATTACTTCGGAACCTTCGGTTTCTTTTATAATCGCTGTAGTGGGGTACCGGTTCGAGCCTTGAGTCTCTCACCTTTAAAGCCTCAAAAAGGGAGTAAGGGATAAATTCCTAACTCCCTTTAATTCGCATTTAATACGATTCCCCACCACTGCGATTATAGAAACTCGAAGTCCTTCGTAATCATTTATTTTTTTAGTGCAAAAAAATCATTTCTAAGGCAACCTGATAGTGGAGGGGGAAAGGAGACAGTAATTACTCCAAATCCTTGCGGATTTTCCGTAATTAATATATCTGTTGCTTCATCGACTAATATATAATGCTTTTCTGAGGCATAATGTTAGAGAAGGTGGAGGAGATAAAAAGGAGTTTTGATAGTTATTTTCAAAAAATGTAAATATAGGGGTTGACTTTCAAAAAATTATGTGTTAATTTATGTTCAACAATTAAATCAAATGGTTATTGAACTGAGGTGCGGATGACAAGAGTACAGGAAACTGGAAAGGGGATTTCGCCGAAACGTGAAAACGTTGGGGGCTGGTCATAATAGGTCAGTCACTGTCATGATATCTGCCCAGATACTCATGAAGTGCAATCAATTACCGGGCAAAAGAATGACTACTTATGACTTTTTTTATGGGGAATCACGGCTTTTGTTCGTGGTTCCTTTTTTGTGTGTGATGAGTGAACCAGTTTGATAATCGAAAAGGAGAGAAAGAAAATGAAAAAAATTTTAGGCGCAATTGCAACTTTAGCAATGACAGTAGGATTAGCAGCGTGTGGAACCCCTGTTAGTCAAGGAACAGCCAATCAAAATCAATTAGTGGTTGGGATGGAAGCAGGATATCCACCATTTAACTGGACTCAAAACGATGATTCAAACGGTGCGGTAAAAATTCAAGGAACTGACCAATACGCTGGTGGTTATGACGTTGAAATCGCAAAACGTGTAGCTAAACAATTAGGAAAAGAATTAGTTATTGTTAAAACTGAGTGGGATGGCTTAACACCAGCTCTTGTTTCAAGTAAAATAGATGCAATCATTGCTGGTATGAGTCCTACTGAAGAGCGTAAAGCGACAATCGACTTTACTGATTCTTACTATGATTCACAATTAGTATTAGTCGTTAAAAAAGGTTCTAAATACGCAAATGCTACTTCATTAGCGGATTTCTCTGGTGCTAAAGTAACAGCTCAATTAAATACTTTCCACTACTCAGTAATCGACCAAATTCCTGGTGTCAACAAACAAACTGCTATGGATAACTTCCCAGCAATGCGTGTGGCTTTACAATCTGGAACAATTGACGCTTACGTTTCTGAATTACCAGAAGCAATTTCAGCTCAAGCAGCAAACAGCGACTTCGTAATGGTTAAATTAACAGATGGCTTCAAAACATCACCAGAAGACACACAAACAGCTGTTGGTGTGAGAAAAGATAGCTCACTAACAAAAGAAATCAACGAAGCATTAAAAACAATCTCTAGCGAAGAACGTCAACAAATCATGCAAGAAGCAATTAAGAATCAGCCAGCTGCAGAGTAGGATGTGAGACATCGCGTTCAGAAATGGAACGTTGGACCGGAACGCCGGAAGGGACTCGGAACGAGTCGTGCGGACGTTTCGGGAAACGCACGCCATTTCTGCGATGGCGAGCTCAACTTTATAGAACTTTGAGTTTAACAAGCCCGAGTTCAACTACAGGATGGCAGAAAGACAGAAGCTAATAAAAATCTCACAGTGCGAGATTTTTACGCTTCGTAATCTTTCCCCACAAAGTTTATTAGACTTTCTTAAATCACGAGCGATGAAAAGAAAGTCAATAAACCACTGCGCAGGAGCACAAACATAACACACCGCCACCTCGTGTGGCGTATACATACACAAAATACAGAAAGTAGGAAATTAAATGAGTATTGATTGGATTGTTAAAATCATTCAACAGAACTGGCAAATGTTCTTAACAGGTGCCTGGATTACACTATATATTTCAATTATTGGAACAATTATTGGGACTTTAATCGGGATGTTCATCGGATTTGTTAAAACAATTCCACTTCCAGAAAAAGGACCAAAACGTATCCTTTTAAAAATTGCAGTTATCATTTTAAACTGTTATACAGAATTCTTCCGTGGAACACCGATGATTGTACAAGCGATGGTAATTTATTACGGAACAGCTTTAATGTTTGGAATCAACTTAGATGTGACATTCGCTGCGATTTTCATCGTATCGATTAACACAGGGGCTTATATGTCAGAAATCGTTCGTGGTGGGATAATTTCTATCGACCAAGGGCAATTTGAAGCCAGCCAAGCTATCGGGATGACACACTGGCAAACAATGCGTTATGTTGTTTTCCCACAAGTACTTCGTAACATCCTTCCAGCAGTAGGGAACGAGTTCGTTATCAACATCAAAGATACTTCTGTATTAAACGTAATTTCAGTTTCAGAATTGTACTTTGCGACAAAAACAGTTGCGGGACAAAACTTCCGTTACTTCGATACATTCTTTGTCACATTAATTTTATACTTCATCATGACATTCACGGTGACTCGTATTTTACGTTACTTCGAGCGTAAATTAGATGGTCCAGATAACTATGAAGTGATTTACTCAGATCCATTGAACTCAAACTCAATGTCAGCAGTCGAAGAAAAAACTAGACAGAAAGGAAATGCATAATGAGCGAAGCAGTAATTTCCATTCAAAACTTAAGTAAAACTTTCGGTACTAATGAAGTTCTTAAAGATATTTCTTTTGAAGTAAAACAAGGCGAAGTAGTAACGATTATCGGATCAAGTGGTTCTGGTAAATCAACACTTTTACGTTGTGTCAACTTACTCGAAAAACCAACTTCAGGAAAAATTTCCTACAATGGCCAAAACATTCTTGAACATGACAAAAGCATTTACGAATACCGTACCCACGTAGGAATGGTATTCCAACAATTTAACTTATTTAACAACTTAAACGTGTTAGAAAACTGTATCGTTGGACCTATGAAAGTGTTAAAAAAATCAAAAGAGGAAGCAGAAAAAATCGCAAAAGAGTTCCTTGAAAAAGTAGGAATGTCTGCGTACATTAATGCAAAACCTCGTCAATTATCAGGTGGTCAAAAACAACGTGTGGCTATTGCGCGTGCGTTGTCCATGCAACCAGATGTATTGCTTTTCGACGAACCAACATCAGCGCTTGACCCAGAAATGGTAAATGAAGTGCTAGAAACAATGAAAAGCTTAGCGCACACAGGGCTAACAATGATTGTGGTTACTCACGAAATGGGATTTGCTAAAGAAGTTAGTGATCGTGTAGTCTTCATGGATAAAGGGGTTATCGCAGAAGAAGGAACGCCAGAACAAATCTTTGAACATCCTCAAGTAGACCGTACAAAAGAATTTTTGGGACGCGTTCTAAAATAAGTGAAATATGCTATAATGAGCTAAGACAGTTTGTCTTGGCTCTTTTTTTATGCATGACAAACGAATCAAGTTTGAAGGAGTATCATCATGTTTGAAATACATACAACATCACAAGAGGAGACAATGGAACTAGGCAAGCGTCTAGGAGAACTGTTATTTGAAAATAGCTGCGTCATTCTAGAAGGCGATTTAGGCGCTGGAAAGACGACTCTTACAAAAGGAATTGCCCTTGGGTTAGGCATCGACCGTGTCATTAAGAGCCCAACCTATACATTGATTCGCGAATACCGTAAAGGGCGACTTCCGCTATTTCATATGGATATGTATCGTATTGAAGAAAGTGGCGGCGCCAGTGAAGTAGGCCTCGAAGAGTATTTTTATGCTGGTGGTGTGTGTGTCGTTGAATGGGCGCAGTATATCGAAGATGAACTTCCTTCGACATTCTTAAAGGTTCAAATCGACCGTGTTGGGGACGCAGAGTCTGAACGTCTGATTCGTTTAGTCCCGCACGGAAAAGAGTACGAAGAATTTATCAACAAATTGGAGGCAAAAGATGAGTAAAGAAAGAGAAATTACATTTGCGCTTCCCGTCAAAGACGATGCCAAAGCGCTTTTAGATTACAGTAAAAAAGTAGGAAGTGAAACAGACTTTCTCTCTTTTGGAGCTGAGGGAATGAGATATTCTGTCGCTCAAGAAGAACTGTTTATTGAATCACTCTATGAAAACGAAAATCAATATATGTTACTCGCAAAAGATGGGGATACCATTATTGCCGTTGGTTCGATTGCTGGTAGCTTACATCCTAAATTCTCACACCGAGGAGAGTTAGGAATCAGTGTTTTGAAATCATATTGGGGCCAAGGAATTGCGACCGTTATGATGGAAGAAATGCTGGATTGGGTGAGGGATTATTCAACTCTTTCTCGTGTTGAACTTGAGGTCGTAGCTATCAATAAAAAGGCCCGTCGCCTCTATGAAAAGTGTGGATTTGAAGAAGAAGGACGACTTAAGAACGGTGTAAAAATCGGTGACGGATATGAAGATATTGTCTTGATGGCGAAGATGATTGAACGATAATGATGAGGTGAAAGAATGAAATTTGGAATTATTGCGGCAATGGAAGAAGAAAAACGTCTGCTCGAAGAAGAGATGACCATTGAGAAGAAAACAACCGTTGCCAATTGGGAATTTATTGAAGGGACACTTGTTGGAAAGTCAATCGTACTTGTCCAATCTGGAATCGGAAAAGTGATGTCAGCTCTTGCTACAGGGATCTTAATTGACCGTTTCGGAGTTGACTTGGTGATGAATACAGGTTCTGCCGGTGGGTTTGGTTCATCTCTTGAAATAGGAGATATCGTCATTGGAACGGAACTGGCTTACTGTGATGCTGACGTAACAGCCTTTAATTACGTTTACGGGCAAATGCCGGGTATGCCAGCGCGTTTTGCCATGAACCAGGACTTCTTACCGTCACTTGAACAAGCGATTGCTAAGGTGGATTTAAAGAGCCATACAGGTCTTATCGTTTCTTCTGACAGCTTTATCCATACTCGTGAGCAACGAACACATATTTTAAAGCATTTTCCAGATGTGATGGCGTCTGAAATGGAAGGAGCAGCAATCGCACAAGCGTGTCACGCATTTGGAGTTCCATTTATTGTGATTCGTGCGATTTCAGATATTCCAGAGCGTGGGACCTCTGCTGTTGATTTTGATACTTTTATTGTTCAAGCAGGGAAACGTTCTGCTCAAATGGTTCATCAATTACTACAAGAATGGGAAGGATAAATAATGTTAAACATTGGGATTGTTGGTGTTGGAGCGATTAGTCAAAAAGCTTACTTACCGGTGATGCGTTCGATTGGGAATGTCAAATGGTATATGTGTTCTCGAAATCAAGAAGTGTTGAATCGAGAATCTAAATTGCTAGGGAGATGTATTCCTTGCAATACGATTGAAGAATTATTGCAATTTCCGTTAGATGGAGTCTTTATTCATGTGTCTACAAACGCTCATTTTGAGGTGGCAAAACAATTTTTAGAAAAAGGAATTCCAGTTTATATGGATAAACCAGTAGCTCCTAGTTATGAAAAAACGCTGGAGTTATATCAAGTAGCAAAAAATCACGATACCTTCATCATGGCTGGATTTAATAGACGTTTTGCTCCTAAAGTAGAAGTCTTAAAAAGTGTAGAAGATAAGAAGAGAATTATTGCAGAAAAGAACTGTACGGTTTCTTCTCAAGATACAAGAACTAGAGTCTTTGATGTTTTTATTCATCCTTTAGATACAGCACTTTACTTAATGGATTCACTTCCAACGAATGGTACTTATTTCTATAAGAAAAAGGACGGAGTATTAGAACAATGTACGGTTTACCTAGAAAATGAAAATGAAACGGCTTTGGTTCAATTCAATGAAACTTCTGGAGCTAACTTAGAAAGAATCGAAGTGCAAAGTCCTAGCGGAACTTATTCCATTCGAAACTTAACGGATTTAGTAATTACTCAAGGTCAAGATGATGTGTTGGATGGTTTTACGAGTTGGGATTCTACTTTGTACAAACGTGGATTTGAGACGATTATTCATAGCTTTATTATCGCCGTTCAGACAAAATCAGAAAACCCAGTTTCAGCAAACAGTAGCTTGTTAAGCCACTTGATTTGCGAAAGAATCGTTACGGCAAAAGCTCCTCAAGGTTTCCTAACATTTGACGTAAACTCATTAGAATAGTAGTATTAAAAGGATTACGATTAAGGAGAATAGTATGGACTATACATTATTTTCAAAAGAGTTTCCAACTGTTAAAGTTTTTTATAATGAACCTCTAAAAAAATATACATTTACTAAGACTGGTGGGAACGCAGCAATTCTTATTTTTCCAAAGGATAAACAAGAAGCAAGCGAGGTAACACATTGGTTACGTGAGCAAAATATTCCAACAACAATATTGGGAAATGCTTCTAATGTTATCATTAAAGATGGGGGAATTTCCGGTGCTGTAATTATGTTGAATGATATGTCGCACTTAAAAGTAGACGGCACAAAGATTGTTGCTGAAGGCGGAGTAGCCTTAATTGACGTTTCTAAGGAAGCTGCTAAAAATGGCTTAACAGGTTTGGAATTTGCATGTGGAATTCCAGGAAGTGTAGGTGGAGCCATTTATATGAACGCAGGAGCTTATGGTGGAGAGGTCAGTGAAGTTGTAGAATATGTAGAGGTAATTACTCCAGAGGGCCACTTAAAGACCTATTCTGCTGAAGAATTAGAGTTTAGTTACAGACACAGTTTCATTCAAAATACTGGAGATTTAGTGATAGAAGTGGGATTCCAATTAGAAAAAGGGAATCAAGAAGAGATTGACGAAAAAATTGCAGAATTAACGCATTTACGTCAAAGTAAACAACCGCTTGAATACCCTTCATGCGGAAGCGTCTTTAAACGTCCCGAAGGATATTTTACTGGGAAATTAATTCAAGACGCTGGCTTACAAGGATATCAAATTGGTGGGGCACAAGTCTCCAAAAAGCATGCTGGATTTATCGTGAACATTGACAACGCAACAGCCACGGATTATATGGATCTAATTCGCCACATTCAAAAAGTAATTTTAGAAAAAGATGGAGTTTCTCTAGAACCAGAAGTTCGAATTATCGGAGAAGAACCTACATCGCATTAAGAGGAGGAGAGGATTGTGAAAGACGGATTACAAAAAACAGTTGTCTATACAATTTTAGGAATTGTCATCATGACTGCTTTAATGACCTTAACGTCGATTACAACACCGATTGAAGGAGTATATATTCAATTGGCATATGGGTACCTTGCGCTCTTTGCGGGTGTTGCTGGAGCACTTCCAGCTGCCATTGTTGGGTTTACTGGCCATGTATTGTTTGATTTATTCAATACAGATCATTTATGGATTTCTTGGGCTATCAGTTCAGCTGCGTTAGGTTTTACGTTTGGATTTGCGATTCGAAGAAGTAGCCTTCGACAAGGAGTGTTTTCAAAACACGATATGATTCGATTTAACGTGGTTCAAGCGGCAGTGAATATTGCAATCTTTGGGTTGATTGCCCCAACCTTAGATGTTTTATTCTATCAGTCTTCTACAACCATTGTATTTACTCAAGGCTGGATTGCAAGTATTCTAAATTTATTAACCGTCGCTATTTTTGGAACGATTTCTTTAAAAGCATATGCGACCTACAAATTGAAACAAAACAAGCAATAGAAAAGAAAAATCCCTCAATTCACATATAAGTGAATTGAGGGATTTTTGTATATTAGGAAAGAAAGTTTGAGTTTTCAAATTTTTAAGGGATTAAGTGATTGATGTTGCTTAATCCTTTTTTTATGGTTACAAGATTAAGTGGAGAATTATCTTCCTGCAATCTAAATCATATATTTTAGAAAAACACACTATATGTGGAAATGTACCTGAAACTGAACACAAAATAGATTCAAAAAATTGAAAATAATATTTCTGATAAAAACAAGAAGTAATCCCTAAAGTAAACTTTTAGTATATAAAAAGAAGCGATTTATATATAAATAAAAATCTAATAATTAGTCAAAGAAATAGAGCGTATATAGAAAAATATTGGAAAAAGATTTTTCCACAATAAAATATTTCCCTTAGTTTACCAAAATCGAAAAGGAATCGTTTTAATTCTGAACTAAAATTATATGAGTTCAATAAAATTCTATTAAATATTTGAATAGTAAATTTTCAACGGAAAAGAAGTCTTAAAAAAGTAAAATGTAACATATATGTTACATTTTAAAAATATGAAAATTCTCTAGTAAATAAATGGACACACGCGCCTATAAATTTGTGATTCCATTTATTGTAAATCCAGCATCTTCACCAAATAACTTAATTCAGTCCCTAATCTTCTTTTTTTGCACCAAAAATGTTAAAATAAGTGAAAACCTTTTAAAAAGAAGGAGGAATTTTATGCCAAAAGAATTTAAAGGCTTTAAATTATTAGAAAAGAGAGACTTACCAGATATCCGATCTGTAGGGTATTTATATCAACATGAAAAAACAGGAGCGGAAGTTCTTTATTTAGAAAACGAAGACGATAATAAAGCTTTTAATATCGCGTTTAGAACTCCACCGTATGATGATAACGGAATTGCGCATATTATCGAACATTCAGTATTAAATGGATCTAGAAAGTATCCAACTAAAGAACCTTTTGTAGAGTTATTAAAAGGATCTTTGAATACTTTCTTAAATGCGATGACTTATTCAGATAAAACAGTGTATCCAGTATCTTCTCGTAATCAAAAAGATTTTACCAATTTAATGTCTGTTTATTTAGATGCTGTGTTTTATCCAAATTTCAAGCATGACCCTCAAATTTTAATGCAAGAGGGATGGCATTATCACCTAGAGAATGCTGAAGATGAACTGATTTATAAAGGCGTTGTTTATAATGAAATGCGTGGGGCTTTCTCTCAACCAGAATCAGAATTATATCGTTTAATTGAACCAACTTTATATCCAGATACGGTGTATAAACATATTTCAGGAGGAATGCCTGCTAGCATCCCGACTTTAACACAAGAAAAATTTGTTGATTTCCATGACAAATATTATCACCCAAGTAATGCGCGTGTTACATTATACGGGAATCTAGATTTAGACGTTGCTTTTGGTCAGTTAAGTGAATACTTTGATGCATTCGAACCAAAAGCATATGACTTTGGTCCTGTTGAACAAGCTCCGTTTGAAAAAAGACATGAATTAGAAGCAAAATTCTCGATTTCTCAAGAAGAATCTGAGGAAAACAAAACATTGCTTGCTTATGTTTGGGCTGCTGGAAAAGGTACAGATGCTGAATCACTGATTGCCTTAGCAGTATTAGACGAACTTCTTTTAGGAAGTAATACAGCACCTATTAAAAAAGCACTTTTGAAGTCAGGACTCGGTTCTGATGTTTCTGGTGGTTTTGGTGCGGCAACATATTCACCTATATTTGAAATTGTTCTGAAAGATACAAATCCTTCTGCAAAAGAAGAATTTATTACGATTATTGAATCAGAATTAAAACGACTCGTTGAAGAAGGAATTTCTCAAAAAGCCATTCAAGCGGCATTAAACAAGGCGGCGTTCCGATACAAGGAGCTTACAGCATTAGAAGGTTCTACTCCTAAAGGTATTTTGTATTCTCTAAACGCGCTAACGAGCTGGTTATATGGTGGAAATGTGTTCGAGACATTTGAGTACCAACCAATTTTAGATAAGATTCAAAGAGAAATGACCAATGGATACTTCGAAAAATTAATTCAAAGTACATTATTAGAAAATACGCACTCAGCAGTTATTACACTTTCTCCTGAACCAGGACTTCTAGAGCGTAAAGACCAAGCGCTAAAAGAACAATTAGCTGCCTATAAGGCTTCGCTAAGTGACGAAGAATTAGAAGCATTGGTCGAAGAAACTCAAAAATTATTAGAACGTCAAACAACTCCTGACAAAGAAGAAGATTTGGCGAAATTGCCTAAACTCTCGATTGAAGATATTGATCGCAAAGTGAAGCCATTACCACTAACTGTGGAAGAACAAGATGGCAAACCAACCTTTTTACACTATGAAGACTTCACAGCAGGCATTTCTTACGTGAAATATTACTTCGATTTATCCGGTGTGAAGACAGAAGATATTCCGGTCGTGGCCTTCTTGACAGAAGTGTTAGGGGAAGTTGGAACAGAAAACTTCACAGATGAAGCCCTCAGCACAGAAATCGACTTCTACACTGGCGGTATCGGAACGAATGCGACTGTAATTACTGAATCCGTGGCAGACAATATTTACTATCCTAAATTCACAGTGAGTGGGAAAGCCTTGTCGGAATATCAACCACAGCTTTTGAGTTTGATTGAAGAAGTGGTTCACCGTTCGAACTTAGATGATGTAGAGAAAATTAAAGAGCTATTACTTAATGTGAAAGCCGACTTAGAGATGAACTTCAACTATGGTTCACACGTGGCAGCACTTCGTCGTTTAGAGTCTTACTACTACGAAGGCGCGAAATACTTACAATCGCTTGAAGGAATCGACTACTACGACTTTATTTGCGATGTGGTGGATGGTTTTGAAGAAGAGCCTCAAGCGTTTATCGACCGCCTAAAAGCTGTGTTAGAGGTTATTTTAACAACAGACCAATTAGTGGCAACCTTTGTCGGAAGTAAGGAAGACTTTGAACATTTCAAACAAGTATCAGAGGACTTCTTCAAACATCTTGGAAATCACAAAGTTGAAAAACAAGCCTTCACAAATCCAGTGGAAGTGTTAAACGAAGGATTCAAGACAGCGCAAGAAATCAACTATGTCGCAAAAGGATATAACCAAACCCTTCTAGGGGTTCCAGTGAACGGAATGAACTTATTCTTAAAATCAGTTCTAGGACTTGATTATTTATGGAATACGGTTCGTGTTCAAGGTGGGGCTTATGGAGGTATGAGTATCATCAATGATAAAGGGGACGTCGCAGGTCTTTCATACCGCGACCCGAACATCGTTGAAACACTCGAACGTTATGATGGACAAGTAGAATACTTAGAAAACTTCAACTTGTCAGAGGCGGAATTTGAAAAGAACTTGATTGGTACATTCAGTACAATCGACCGTCCACTTTCAGCTGCTCAAAAAGGTGCAGTAGCCTTTACGCGTTATTTCACGCATTTGACGCAAGAGAAAGTGCAACAGTTCCGTGATGAAATCTTAGATGCAACTCCTGAAAAGGTACGCGCATACGCTCCAACGATGAAAGCCATTATGGATCAAAACGCGTTGGTTGTAATTGGAAATGATACGAAGATTGAAAACCATAAAGACATCTTCAAAAATATCCGTAACTTAACAAAATAAGTCAACAAAAACTCCCAACCTTCACAAAAGTGAAAGTTGGGAGTTTTACTGTTTACTATTCATGGGGCATTTTATTTTCTTCTTGTTTTAGCCACATCGGGATACTTGTCATCACTAATAAGAATAGGAATGCACTTTGTACCCAAAGAATGGCCACATCGAATATGCCATGTACGAAAAGAACAACGATGAGTGACACATAGAGTCCAACGATTGGACGTTTCTTTGGATCGCGACTCATTTCTAAAATCATACGAACGGGTTTAAAAGAAGCAATTGCAAGAAGCAATGTTCCGATAATTCCGTAGCTTGAAAGTGTATCGATATATAAACTGTGTGCGTGTTCATGGTAGCGAGCACCGATTCTTGCAAAACTGTGCAAGTAAGTTAGAGGTCCTTCACCAAACCATGGATTTTTTTTAAAGAGAACCATTCCTGAATTCCAAATCGAAATCCGCTCTTCCATAGAAGAATCAAGAGTTCCCATACGAACTCCAATATCGTTAGAGAAGAGGAACATCAGTCCAATTCCAAAAGCGGCAATACTGAGCCAGAATGCTTTTGAGTTTCGAATCGTTGTAAAGAGATAAATAATGGCTCCACAGATAATCGCTGGGAAAGCCGTTCTATTTTGAGTGAAGCTGAGACCAAATAGATTAATTCCAATCGCAACAGCACCAATGAACTTCCAGAACCAACTCTTTGTGATGCTCAGTAAGTAGAAGGCAATCATAATGCAGAAGCAACAAATGATTCCGTAATAATTCGGGTTAAAGAAGGTTACTTCGGCACGGTTTTGGTGCCATACTTGCATCTTCGGAGATAGGAATGTGTAGTTAAATTTATGAACGATTTCATAATGTTCTAAAAATGCAAATCCAGCGGCAAAAATGCTAAGCAGTAAGATGGTCTGCAGAACAATATGGAAAAAGTCCGGTGTCAATCGCCTTTGATAATAATTGAAAAATATAGCATACATCAAAAAGCCAATTGAGATAACAGCCCCAATATAGTTTCCAGACACCATCGAAACAGCAAAGCTAAATCCAATAAATGTTAGTAAAATTGGGTGTGACACGAGGTCTTTTAGAACTTGTGTTAATTTCCCGGTAAAGGCAAGAAGTATGATATATAAGCCAAACAATGTTAGGAATAAATAAAACGGAAGGAAGCTACTAATAATGAGTAAGTATAGCGCTAAGTCCTGATTCGAAAATCGTTTTATTTTTCCGATAATCGTTAGTAGTTTCATAATGGTCCTTTCAGGTAATTTTTATACCAATTAATCTAATGAAAATGATATCAGTTTATTTTACCACTAAATGATAAGGGAGGGCAAATTGCAAGGTGTTGGGAAACCTTCTTTGAAAGATTTAGAAAACAGGCGTACAATAAAGATAGATTCACAGAAAGAAGGAATAAAAATGAAATTAGTATTTGTTCGACATGGAGAAAGTGAATGGAATGCTCTCAATTTATTTACTGGTTGGAGCGATGTGGAATTGACTCAAAAAGGGGAACAAGAAGCTCATCATGCAGGGAAAGTATTACGCTCATTAGGAATACCCTTTGATCATGTGTATTTATCCGTATTAAAAAGAGCCATTCATACAGGTCATATCGTCTTGTCTGAATTAAATCAAGACTATTTACCAGAGACGAAGAGCTGGCGATTAAACGAACGCCATTATGGAGCCTTACAAGGACTCAACAAACAAGAAACACGTGAAAAATACGGCGACGAACAAGTGTTGCTTTGGAGACGTTCTTATGACGTGATGCCTCCGCTTCTTAGTGAAGAAGAAGCCGCTAAACAAGCCCAAGACCCACGCTATAAACATTTACAAGTGAAGGACCTTCCTCAAGGGGAAACATTGAAAACAACTTTAGAACGCGTACTTCCAATTTGGCAAGATAAGATTGCGGTGGATTTACTAGACGGTAAGAATGTTCTTGTTGTAGCTCATGGGAATTCTTTACGTAGTTTAGTGAAATATTTATTGAATCTTAGTGAAGACGAAATCTTAAAATTTGAAATTCCAACAGGAACACCGCTTGTATTTGATTTAGACGAAGATCTACAAGTAAAAGAATACCATTTTGAAAAATAAGGAGGATGCGAATGAAGTGGGAGAAAAAACACACATTAGAAGAGACTGTTGAGTGGACAGGTCTTCCTGAAAGTGAAATGGAACCGTTCAAAGCTTATATAAATGGAAAGACGCCAGGAATTTGTGGGACGTATGCTGCTGCAGCGTTAACAGTACTGATGGCAAAACGCGAAGAAGTCGTGACACAAACGATGGATGAGCTTCTAAAAGGCATGGAAGCTTCCATTGAATACGCGTTCCCATATCGGGGAACCTTTTATTGGGATGTGCAACGCGGACTCAATGACGAGTGGAAGAAATACGGCTATAAGACACGCTTTAATTTATTTAGTGAAAAAGTCACACCAAGCCTTCTAGAAGACGGAGTTCCTGTTATTGTAGGAACAACTGCCGCTCTAGGTAGCCCGTATAAAAATCACTGGATTGTAGTGTACCAATACGCTTTCGATTCAAATGGAAAACTCTGGTATAAGGCATACGATAACCATGGGTCCATTACAACCGTTATTCCAGCTGTCCAAACACTTTGCGCCATCTGGCTTGAAAAACTCTAGTTCCAGCACATAGAGAATAAACTAGATTGCAGAGAGCTCCCAGACTTAAAAGCAGAAATAACATACCGGTATAGTAAAAAGGAGCGAAGAGTCTGTTATTTGGCACATAATTCTATCAGAGCACAATTTAACTCTGCCTCATAAAATAAGTAGCACATAAAAATGATTACGAAGAAGCCTGCGGATTTTATAATCGCAGTAACGTGAAAAGCATCGAATGTGAACTACGCGGAGTCGGAACTTGTTCCGTAGTTAAAACAGTTTATAAAGTTAGACGCAGTAGCTGATTGAATCAAGCTTCATCACTTGTGATTCGCTTAATTCTAATCAGCCTTGCGGGGGTAAGACTACAAAGCAAACAGGACTCACACTGTGAGTCCTGTTTTGACTTTGGTCTTACTCCCGTTTGAAGCTTCGAAGGAGCAAGACTAAGGCTTGGTCCGGTGCCCCGTAACAGCGATTATAAAATAAAACCGCAAGGCTTAGAAGTAATCATTTTTTTCTGTGCCTAAACTAATTCTATGAGCAGGGTTTAAGACAAAAGCAAAAGTGTTCTGATAGAATGAATGTGACAAAAAGGAGGAAGAATGAATGAAAGAATTTGATTTAATTTCTATCGGTGGCGGTAGTGGTGGTATTGCCACAGCCAATCGTGCTGCTATGCATGGTGCAAAAGTAGCTGTAGTGGAAGGAAACTTACTTGGAGGAACCTGTGTAAATATCGGCTGTGTTCCTAAAAAAATTATGTGGTATGGAGCGCAAATTGCAGAAGCGATTCACGCGTATGGACCAGATTATGGATTTACAGCAGAAAATGTAAAATTCGATTTTAAGACACTAAAGAAAAATCGTGAAGCGTATATTGACCGTTCACGCGCTTCTTATAATGGAACATTTGAACGTAACAACGTGACCTTAATTAAAGGATATGCAAGCTTTGTTGATGCCCACACGATTGAAGTGAATGGGGAAGAGTATCGTGCAAAACATATTGTGATTGCAACAGGCGCAAAACCTGCGATTCCAAATGTAGAAGGGAAAGAACTTGGAGGCACTTCTGACGATGTATTTGCATGGGATGAGTTGCCACAATCAGTAGCCATCTTAGGTGCTGGATATATTGCCGTAGAACTTGCGGGTGTTTTACATGCTCTAGGCGTAAAGACAGACCTATTTGTTCGCCGCGATCGTCCACTTCGTAACTTCGATCATTCGATTATTGAAGTGCTAGTTGAGGAAATGGAAAAATCAGGACCAACTTTGCATACTAATAAAGTGCCTCAAAAACTCGTTCAATTAGAAAATGATAGTGTGGAAATTCAATTTGAAGATGGAACAAGTTTCACTGCTGAAAAAGTGATTTGGGCAACAGGACGCGTTCCAAATACAGCTGGATTAAACCTTGAAGCAGCAGGTGTTGAATTAACAGAACGTGGATTTATCAAAGTGAATGAGTACCAAGAAACAACGGCTGAAGGAGTGTACGCACTGGGTGACGTTTCTGGTGAAAAAGAATTAACACCAGTAGCGATTAAAGCAGGCCGTACATTAGCAGAACGTTTATTTAACGGACAAACAAACGCCAAAATGGACTACACAACGATTCCGACAGTTGTTTTTTCACACCCAGCCATTGGAACAGTAGGGCTTAGTGAAGAACAAGCCGTTAAAGAGTATGGGAAAGAAAACGTGAAAACATACTTATCAACTTTTGCTGGAATGTATTCAGCAGTAACAAGTCATCGCCAACAAATGAGCTTCAAACTGATTACAGCAGGACAAGATGAAAAAGTAGTTGGACTTCACGGGATTGGATATGGCGTTGATGAAATGATTCAAGGCTTCGCAGTAGCCATTAAAATGGGAGCCACTAAAGCTGACTTCGATGCAACCGTAGCCATTCATCCTACGGGAAGCGAAGAATTTGTGACGATGCGTTAAGGATGTGAGAAAAGGCGTTTATAGGCGATGACGGTTCGCAGTTTAGCCGTAAGCGGTCTGGAAGACCGTGCGGACTAAACTCGAAAGGCTTGAGCCTATGCTTTTGCGAGCTCAACTACAGCAGGATACGAGGGCGAACGCTCAGGACTGAATCACTGGACTGATATGCCGCAAGGGACTTTGAAAAAAGTCGTGCGGACATATCAGGAAGTGGACGTCAGTCCTGTGAGCCCGAGTTCAACTATACAGGGATGTGAAGGCGAGTGGTCAGCTTTCGACCCTTTACCGAAATTAACGCAAGCGTCCGATAAGGACGTGCGGATAATTATCGGAAAGGAACGCGAAAGCTACGAGCCTGAACTCAACTACACAGGATGTGAGCAAAAGCGTTCAGCCAATATTCACAGTGTGAATGTTGGGTGACGGTGAGTTTGCCTTCATCACTGCACAAAAATATTTAGATTTACAACCACAAAAACACCCTAGATGGTCATCCATCTAGGGTGTTTCATTTTCTTTATGCGGCCGGCGGGACTTGAACCCGCACAGGTATACACCCACTGCCCCCTCAAGACAGCGCGTCTGCCATTCCGCCACGACCGCAGAACTATTTCAGTTTATCAAATGTTTGTTGGAATTTCAATCTAAAAGGATTAGTTTTCCGTGACATTTTCCGCACACATAGCGTTTTGTATTCATCTTACGCATTCTAGGGTAGCGGTGATGGCACGATGTGCATTCGTAAATGAAGTTCGGATCTCTCATTCGCTCGACAAATCGACTTCCACCTACCTGAGCGAGCAGGCGTTTGAAGTCTTGGTCACGGTGACGATAGCCGCCACCTATTTGATGCAAGTGATAATGGCAGAGTTCATGTTTAATGACGCCAGTCAAAGTTTCTAGCCCCAGTTCTTGTTCGACAAGGGGGTTAATCTCGATATTTCCCGTCTTCAGAAGATAACGACCACCGCTGGAGCGTAGACGATTGTTATAAGTGATTTTGTGCGTGAATTCGCGGTGAAAAGACGTGCGCGAAATCTCCTCGGTTAAGTTTTGTAATTCGTGTTCGTTCATAGTTGCCTCCGACCATAGTGTAACATGCTTTGCACCTTTAGAAAACAAGATAAACTTTGACCTTTCCGCACCAGACGGGTAAAATAGGAGGGTATAAGATTTTCAATCTGGAGGAAACTAAATGAAAATTGTTGTTGTCGGTGGGGGGAAAGTCGGCGAAGTCATTTGCCAAGAACTCTCAACGGAAGAAAATGACATTGTATTGATTGATAAAAATCAAGATTTAATTGATCGACTCTTAAACAAATTCGATATTATGGGAATTTGTGGAAATGGTACTAGTTACGATATTCTTGTGGAAGCAGGAGTGGAAAACTGTGACATCTTTATTTCCGTAACGGAAATGGACGAAATTAATATTATTGCATCAATTCTTGCGAAAAAAATTGGGGTGGAATATACAGTTGCACGTGTGCGTAATCCTGAGTATTCACAACAATTACAACTCATTCGTGAAAGTTTAGGAATTTCATTACTGATTAACCCTGAGCTTTCTACTGCCCGTGATATCGCGAATAACTTTAATTATCCTTCTGCATTAAGTGTGGAAAATTTTGTTGGAAATCGAGTGAGCTTACTGGAATTGGAAATCAATGAAGGATCACGTCTTGCTGGATTATCTTTAAAAGAAGTGCGTAATCGTTTTGAATCTATTTTAATCTGTGTGATTCATCGTAACGAACAAAGCTTTATTCCGGACGGAGATTCAACACTAGAAGCAGGAGATCATGTGTATATTACTGGAGCTTATCCTGACTTACGTAATTTCTTAAAATTAACAGGACAAGAAACGAAGAGTGTCTCTTCGGCCGTGATTGTTGGTGGTGGTCGTATCACCTATTATTTACTCAATATGTTGAAACAAACTAAAATCGATACGAAAGTGATTGAAGTAAATGAAGAGCGCAGTGAAACTTTAAGCTATGCATTTCCACATACAACAGTAATTCATGCCGACGGAACTGATCACGATGTATTAGAGGAACAACGCATTACAGAATATGATGTGTTTGTATCGATGACAGGGATTGACGAGGAAAACTTAATCCTTTCTGCCTATGCGAAACAACAAGGCGTTCAAAAGATCATTACGAAGATGAGTCGTCCAGCTCTTCTTAAAGTATTTAAAGGTTTTGACAGCCAATCAGTTGTGACTCCAAAACATATCGTGGCTAATGAAATTATTCAATTCGTTCGTTCACGTTCAAATACTCAAGGCTCAAATGTTGAAGCATTATACCGTTTAGCAGATAACCAAGTTGAAGCACTGCAATTCCGTGTTCAAAAGAATAGTGCGATTTGTGGCATTCCATTATCAGAACTCAAAACAAAATCAAATCTCTTGATTGCGTTTATTGTTCGTGGACAACAACTAATCTATCCTGCCGGAAATGATACCATTGAACCATTTGATAAGGTAATCGTCGTGACAACGGAAAAAGACTTTGACGACATTAACGACATTTTGGAATAGAGGTGTCGCAATGAATATAAAAACAGTTCGCTATTTTGTGGGGAAAATGCTTCAAGTTGAAGCAGCACTTTTAGCTTTACCACTAATTGTTAGCTTTATTTATCAGGAGTCACATACTCAAAAACTTGCTTATGCTGGTACGATTTTGATGTTGCTTGTAATTGGCTCTCTCTTAAGCTTTAAAAAACCGGAGCCGCTTAAAATTATGGCGAGAGACGGGGTTGTTACCGTTGCGTTGAGTTGGATTTTACTCTCTTTCTTTGGAGGATTACCCTTTGTCTTTACGGGTGAAATTCCAAATGTTGTAGATGCTTTCTTTGAAACAGCAAGTGGGTTAACAACAACAGGATCAAGTATTATTCCAGACCTTTCTGTATTAGCGCATTCTTCATTATTTTGGAGAAGTTTCACTCACTTAGTCGGTGGGATGGGGGTACTGGTTTTTGCACTTGCGATTCTGCCAAGTCATGGTTCCGAATCCGTACAATTAATGCGTGCGGAAGTCCCTGGACCTGTGTTTGGAAAACTTGTTTCAAAATTAGCGCATACGGCACAAATTTTATATATGATTTATTTAGCAATGACTGCTGTACTAGTGATTATTCTGGTCGTCTTCCAAGTACCGCTCTTTGATGCTTTGCTTCTAGCGTTTGGTACAGCTGGAACAGGTGGTTTTGGGATTAACAATGCTGGATTTAGTATCTACGCCAATCCTGCAGCTGTGGAATGGATTATCGGAGTAGGGATGATGCTTTTTGGAATCAACTTTAACTTGTACTACTTCGTCCTTTTAGGCGCTGTTAAAGATGTGATTAAAGACGAAGAAATGCGTACATATGTCGGAATCGTCCTCAGTTTTACGATGATTATTTTTACCGTATTGACGATTACTCAAACGGCTTTAGGAGTTCCGATTCGTAGCGTCTTCTTTACGGTATCATCGATTATTACGACAACCGGATATTCAACGGTCGACTTTGGACTCTGGGGATTGTTCCCACATGTGCTCCTTCTACTTCTGATGTTTATTGGAGGATGCGCAGGGTCAACAGCCGGAGGGATTAAAGTTTCTCGTGTTATCGTGTACTTCAAGAGTGCGATTGCCGAATTAAAACGTATGGGGCAACCTCGCCGTGTATTTGTACCAACGATGAATGGAAAACCAATCGACAATAAGATGGAGAAGAGTATTGCCAACTACTTAATCGTGTATGTACTGTTCTTCCTCGTATTGTTACTTTGCGTGTCATTTGAAGCAGGCGATTTTACAACAGCCTTCTCAAGTGTGGCCGCAACCTTTAACAACATCGGGCCAGGGCTTGGTCAAGTTGGGCCTACAAGCAACTTCTCGATGTATTCGGATTTCAATACATTTGTCCTTTCAATTGGGATGATTGCAGGACGTTTGGAAATTTATCCAATCATTATGCTTTTCTCACCAACAACCATGAAGGCATTTACTCGAAGACGTTAACAAATTCTTAAACAAATAGATACAGAACTTTAAGGAAAGAGCACTCTTTTCTTAAAGTTCTTTTTGTATACTAGAGGTGTAACAAGTGAGTTACGATTTTAAATAAAGGAGGTTCATTCATGAAGAAATGGGTGAAAGGAACCGCAATCGTCCTTGCATTGATGGGATTATCCATGAAAAGTGCATATGCCATTGATACAACGACCATTAATGAAAAATGGGGAAAACCAACCGTTGTTTATGGTGGAGGATTAAATGAATCACAAATTAAACAGACATCAGAGTTATTAGGAATTAAAGATCCGAATACAGTGAAAATAGAAAAAGCAACTGGGCAAGATATGATTAAATATCTTGGAAGTGGAGATGGTAACACTTCTGTTATGATCTCTTCAGTGATGGTTCAAAAGAAGGATAAAGGAACTGGAGTTAAGGTTCGTATTAAGACTCCTGAAAACATCACCCTAGTGACAGCTGAGCAATATGCTAATGCGGCCATCACTGCTGGGGTAACTGATGCGGAAATTGAAGTCGCAGCAGTTACCAAAGTAACTGGAGAGTCTGCCTTAACAGGAGTATACAAAGCCTTCGAAGCAAATGGAGTTCAATTAGATGCCAAACGTACCGAAGTTGCTCAACAGGAATTAGAAGTGACGAATAAAATCGCGCAAGAGAATGCAAACCAAAAAGGATTCGATTCCTCAAAACTCGATAAAGCGATGATTGAAATCAAAAAAGAACTTGCGGAACTCAAACAAAAGCAAGGACAATTAGCAACTAAAGAAGATATTGAACGCATTATTAATGATGCGTTGAAGAATAACTCGTTGCAAAATGTGATTTCTAAAGATCAAATTAATGCATTAGTCGCTTTTGCACAAAACTACCAAAACACAAGTGCGATTGATTCCAAACAAGTATTAGAACAATTAAATAGCTTGTCAAAATCAGTCGGCGAAAAGATTAACAGCTTAGTCGAACAAGCCAAAAACGAAGGATGGTTGGATAAAATTGCCCAATTTTTCACTTCTATCTTTGAAAGTATTAAAAATCTATTCAATCAACAATAGGAAAGTCAGATTGAATATTTTATAAACAAAAAGCAGTCGTACAAGAACCAACTAAGAACAGCTGTAAGTTCTTAGAATCCCCCTCTTTAGGTTCTTGGAAGGCTGTTTTTGCTTTTCTTCCATATCACAATAAGGTCTTCACAATAAAAAAATAAATTAATGTTATATTTTTTTAAGAAGATAGCTCTTGTAAAAAGGAGGAGAGTGCAATGAAAGAATGGATAAAAAAGTATACCGTTTATATTGTTATTGCCATGATATATTATTTCATTCCATTATATTTAGTCAAAGATACAGGAAGTGGCATCTTTCTACTATTGATGGTCATCCCTATAATTGTATTCCTTATTTCTGTTGTCTTCGCTCTAAAGAACGGATTTAGATGGTATTTTTCTGTTATCGTTGGATTATTATGGTTTCCGAATGTGTATATTTTAAATGACTCTGCCAGTAGTTATATAATCATCTATGGAGCGATTAGTTTAATTGGACAATTGATAGGAAATCTTCTTAGAAAATATAGAAAGAGTATCTAGTTTCTAATCATGAAAAAGAGTTAAAATCAACAAATAACCCTGACCAGAGATGGTTAGGGTTTTCTGTTTTGTTTTAGAATAAGATAAGATGCAACAACCTTATTTTATACTTTTTTGGAGGGTATTAATATTTTTAGAAGATAATATGAAATATTATGTTGACTGTTATTTTTAGAATGTGTAAAATTTACATATGCTATTAAAAGAGAAGTTTCTTTCAGAAAAGCAAAAATAGTGGAGGGTATGTAAATTGAGAAGTACAAATAAAAAGAAGAAATTTAATATGTTTAGTGTTCTATTGAATGTGGTATTAATAGCTATTATAGCTATTGGAGTGCTATTTTTCTTACCTAAACAACAAAAATCAGAAATCAAATCTTCAATTAATATCGAAAGTATTGAAAAAGTGAATGAAGTTGTATTTTTGAATGCAGGAGTTAATGAAATTATTACTGAAACAAAAACAACCCAAGTTTTTGGGTTTGATGTGCCGTTCTCTAGAAAAACAGCATTAGTGATTTTAAATTATACAGCTAAATTTGGAATTAAAAGTAGTGTAAAGGTTGAACAAATAGCTGAAAAAGAATATAAGGTTATCGTTCCAAAATTTGAAGTAATTGGTGTTGAACTTTCAAAAGATAATCCTTACAATTTGTATGATAATCATGGAGAGCTGTTAAGTGGAACTACAGAAGATGTTGATACTGGCAAATTGGTTACTAACCAACTTTCTAATGATAAACAAGCAGAGTATTTAGATAAGTTTAATAGTGACATTAAAGAATCTGCAATCAATTATTATAAAACTATATTTGCTTCAATGGATTCTGAAGTAAAGATAACGGTAGAATTTTCAGAATAACACTTTCACATAGGATTTTTAGAAACAAATAACCCTGACCAGAAATGGTCAGGGTTTTCCTTTTGCATTTTAAAATAAGATTAAGAGTAGGCTGATGGTGATAATTAATTGTACTACTAAACCAATGAGTGATAAGTATACTGGATCGATAGAGGATTCCGTTGCGCTTTTAAAAATAGATGACGCTAGTGTCACAATATAAAGTAAAATATGTGCAAAGAATACGATTAAGATTCCAACGAAAAACCACACTGGAGAAATAAAAGTCATAACCGTCGAGATTGCTAATAATAGAATTGCGAGGACATTCATTCCTTCATATTGAGTTAACCAGTAGTTAAAGACATGTTGACGTTTTTGGAAAACATGTTTCAGCCCATATGAAATAGTAGGGAATCCTAGGTAGAAGAATACGTAAAATACCAAGAATCTAACAAACATCCAAATATAATTTGGGGTACTCGTTAAGCTTGGTAAGATTGAAATATCAGCAAATAATTGATACTGCGTAAATAATGTATGAATGACATGAGTTGTAATGAAAGCAGACATTACAGTCGCTAGAATAATTAACGCGTACCCGTAAGTACGACTGTATTGACGTTTCCGCGAATATTGATTCGTTGGATGAATCAAACGTTCTCCAAAGAAAGCAAAGAATCGTTTGAATTTATTCCACGCACCTGCATATGCCAAGCGGTTATTCTTTACGCGGTTTTCTTGTGAACTACGGTTATCTTCTTCTGGGATTTTCGTTTCCACTTTTGTAGTGAATGAAGCAGTAGGTTCGTTATTTTCGTCTAATAAGTCTGTTTGAACTCCATCATTTGGCTCAATGGCAGTAGGAGCAGAAAGTTCATCTTGAACGGTGCCACAATAAGGGCAGAGTGTTTCTTTTTCGTCAATCATTTCATGACAGAATGGACATTGTTTCATGAATTTTCCTCTTTCCGTATGTATTACTAAATTTCATTGCTATTGTATCATAATTTTACTATAAAAAAAGACTAGGAACTCCTAGTCTTAGCGTGGCATCTTTTCAGATGAGTAGGTCGTGTTCACATCACGAACTACAAACAGCTACATCCGGTAGTGTGCCAAAGCACTCCTGTTCCACATAACTCGCAGTCTCTAATGTACTGCGTGTCGCCTCATCGCATAGAATACATTATAGCAGAGGGTGTGTAGAATGTCATGTATGAACTATTTTTCGCGGATTACTTCGATTTTGTAGCCATCTAAATCTTTCACGAAATAGTAGTTTGCAGGATGTCCTGGTAAACCTTTTAAGTCTGTAACATCATAGCCTTTTGCAAAATGTTCAGCATGAAGTCCTTCAAGGTCTTTAGCGCTGATTGCGATATGACCATATCCGTCGCCGATTTCGTATGGTCCGTGACCATAGTTATATGTTAATTCTAATTCATAGTCATCTCCTTCAAAAGCGAGATAAGCGATTGTGAATTTATGTTCTGGGAAGTCTTTTCTTCTTGTTTCTTTAAAACCGAATGCTTCTTCGTAGAACCGAATGCTTTCTTCTAGATTTTCAACACGGACACAAGTATGCAACATTTTTGACATGGTGTGACCTCCTTTATTTATTTTATTTAAGACTAACAAACTCGAATGATAAATACAAGTTTCCAAGACTGTTTTCAATACAAAGACAAATGTATTTATTTAGTGGAAATCCATTGCGTTCCATTCATTAATTTGGTAGTCTAGGTACATTGAAAAATAAGGAAGTGTCATATGAAAGTAATCAAATTTGGTGGAAGCTCTTTAGCAAATGCCACACAATTAAGAAAGGTCTTTAATATTGTAAAATCCGATTCAAGTCGTAAAATCGTGGTAGTTTCAGCACCAGGAAAACGGTCTTCTGATGATGAAAAAGTAACAGACCTTCTCATCCAATTAGCAACTTCTCATATTGAAGGAAATTATGATGAAGAAGTATTAAAGAAAATCTTAGTCCGTTATAAAGAAATCAGCGATGAATTAGAATTAAAACCTGAAGTGTTTGAACTCGTTCGGATTCATTTTAAAAACTTAAAAGAAAGAAACGATCTATCCTCTGAATATTTAATGGATGCTTATAAAGCAAGCGGGGAAGACTTAAATGCTCGTCTTATCGCATTTTACTTTAACCAAGAAGGTCTTGCTGCTAAATATGTTGGACCTAGAGAAGCCAAACTTTGGGTAAGCAATACTCCAGGGGAAGCTCGCGTTTTAGAAGAAAGTTATCATGAATTAGAGTACTTACAACTAACAAATGAAGTGATTATTTTCCCAGGATTCTATGGGGTAACAAAAGAAGGGAAAATCGTAACGTTTTCTCGTGGCGGATCTGATATTACAGGATCTATTTTAGCCAATGCCGTGAACGCTGAAGAATACGAAAACTTTACAGACGTAGATGCCATTTATGTAGCAAGTCCAAAGATTGTTCATAAACCACTCCCTATCGATGTATTATCTTATACAGAAATGCGTGAGTTATCATACGCTGGTTTTTCAGTATTCCATACAGAAGCACTTCTTCCTTCTATCAAAAAAGGAATCCCGGTACATGTATGTAATACCAACAATCCTGAAGCAAGTGGAACCTACATTATGAAAGGGAAGGTGACTTCTCCAAATGTTATTTCCGGTATTGCAAGCTCACCAGGTTTCGTAAGTATTTACGTGAAGAAATACTTAATGAACCATGAGATTGGCTTCCTTCGTAAAGTATTGACGATTTTTGAAGAAGAAGGCATTTCCATTGAACATATTCCAACGGGAATTGATGATGCGACAATTATCATTCGTGGGGAAGATGCGACAGATGAGCAATTAGAGTCTATTGTAGAGCGATTCTATGCTGAATTAGATGTAGACGAAGCAAGCTTTACACGTGGACTTTGCTTGATTATGTTAGTAGGGGAAGGGATGGTCAACATGGTCGGTACTACTGCTCGTGTGGCTTCAACTCTTGCTCGTACTCAAATCAATATTGAATTATATAACCAAGGGGTATCTGAGGTTTCGATGATGTTTGGTATTTTGGACCAATATGAAAAGAAAGCCATCCGTGCGCTATATGATGAATTTTTCGGTGAAGAAAAAGAATATCAAGTGGTGGAATAATTTTTCCTCTCCATATTAAAATGAAACATTAACGGTTGTAATTAATCAATAGGAAGAGTAGAATATCGAATATATTCTGCTCTTTTTATTTTGAGCGCAGTATTTTTGTTTAGAATAGGAGGGACGAAGATGATTCGTTTCTTATTGAAAGATTCCATTCCAAAAAGGATTGCAGCAAGTTTTGCCATTGTGATTTTGGTGGGATCATTACTACTTAATTTGCCGATTTCGCAAATAGCGACCTCACAAGCCACGTATTTTGACCATTTATTTACTACCGTATCGATGGTATGTGTAACGGGTCTATTTACGCAACCAGTAGCTGAAACGTATAATGTTTTTGGCCAGATTATTTGTATGATTCTGATGCAAATAGGAGGCTTAGGGTTGATGAGCATCATAGCTTTTTTCCTTTATGATTCTGGCAAAAAGATGTCCTTAGTCGATAAATTAGCCCTGCAAGATAGTTTGAACCGAGAAGATGGTCAGGATTTCAAAAAATATTTAACAACGATTTTTAAATATACTTTCGTTATTGAATTGATTGCAGCGGTTATTCTATCTTTTCGTTTCGTTCCTGAACTAGGAATCGGAAAGGGAATCTTTACAGCATTTTTCTTAGCCATCTCCGCTTTTTGTAATGCTGGATTTGATAATTTAGGTTCAAATAGTCTGATTAATTATGCAACGGATCCACTATTGAATTTAGTCATTGCAGCTCTTATTATTCTTGGTGGGATTGGTTTTTCTGTTTGGTTTGATTTCAAAAACAGTTATTTATCTATGCGAGAATCTACAAAGAGCAAAAAGAAAAAATCATTCTACCGACGATTGCATTATCATACGAAGATAGTTCTTTGGCTAACTGGGATTATTCTCTTAAGCGGAACGGTTTTAACCATGTTGACGGAATGGAATAATCCAAATACGATAGGTAATCTATCATTTTTAGATAAATTGCTTGTCAGCTTCTTCCAAACCGTGACGATGAGAACGGCTGGATTTGCTTCGATTGATTACACAACAGCGCATCCAACTAGCCTTCTTTTATATTCTATTCAAATGCTAATTGGAGGTTCTCCTGGTGGGACTGCCGGTGGGGTGAAGACGACAACTTTCTTAGTGGTTCTCTTATTTATTCGTTCAGAAGTGTATGACGAGCGTATGATTCAATTTAGAAATCATCGTATTTCGCAAGAATTGGCGAGAAAAGCTTTAACGATTTTTATCGTATTTACTACATTAATTCTAACGAGTGTATTCTTACTCAGCTTAACGGATCCAGATGCCCCATTGTTATATACTTTATTTGAAACTATTTCAGCGGTATGTACAGTAGGAGTAACGGCGAATTTAACACCAACCTTATCTTTTCTTGGAAAAATTGTGATTATGCTGTTGATGTTTATTGGACGTATCGGACCATTAACGGTTCTGTTAAGTTTTTCAAACAGAAAGAAAAAAACACTCGACATGAAGTATGCAAAAGCACCATTAATAATTGGATAGAAAGTAGGAATTATGATGAGAAAAACAGTTGGTATTTTAGGATTAGGCGTATTCGGGATGACCATTGCTAAACAACTAAGTGACTATGATTGCGACATTATTGCTGTGGACCGTGATGAAATTAACGTCAATCGTATTGAATCGCTGGTCACAAAAGCAGTGATTGCCGATGTTACAGATGAAGATGTTTTAAAAGAAATTGGAATCGGTGACTGCGATACAGTTGTGGTTGCTACAGGTTCAAGTTTAGAAGCGAGCATTTTAGCAGTAATGCACTGCAGTCGACTTGGAGTTCCTGAAATTATTGCTAAAGCAAAAAGCCGTACCACAACAGAAATCTTAACCAAGATGGGTGCACAACGTGTGGTAAACCCAGAAAAAGAAACAGGAATTCGTCTCGTAAAGAACATTCTTCACCATAAACTTGCTGAAGTGATTGCTCTTGATGGGAATATTTCACTTGTGGAATTTTATCCACCAAAATCATGGGTTGGAAAACAACTAAGCGATTTAGACTTACGTAAAGATTATGATTTGAACTTAATTGGATATCGTGAAGGAAAGGATGAATCGTTGAATACAAAAGTGTTTGCAGAATTTCTCATTCGTGAGGATGTCATTCTTGTAGCGATTATCGGAACGGATAGTTTAGACAAAGCCACTTTCCTTGAAGACTAATTAACGAGATCAGGTGAATCAAAAGCGATTCATTTGGTCTCTTTTTCTTTAAAAATGGATTCAAACCCTTTCCAAAGCATCCATTTCATAGTACACTATGACTATCAACTTTTTAGAAAGTAGGGATGACAATGGCCAATAAAAAACCATTAAGACGTGAAGACGTTCCTGTAGAATTGACATGGGACCTTTCCGCAATTTACGAATCAAACGAAGGATTTGAAAAGGATTTAGAATTTGTAAAATCACAAATTCCAGCAGTAGCCGCTGCAAAAGATACAGCACTAAAAGACGGGGAATCATTATTAGCGTTCTTAAATCTTTTAAACGTAGTGGATGATAAGATTGAAACAGCTTATGTTTACTCACATTTAAAAGCAGACCAAGATACTTCAAATAACGAAAATCAAGTCTTAAACCAACGTGCGTTCTCTACATATATTGATTTTTCAGGCGCTTCTGCATGGTTTAGTCCAGCAATCTTAGCATTATCCGATGAAGAGTTCGAAGAATATTTCAAACAAGAACCAGGACTAGAAGACTTCCGTGTATTATTAGAAACAGCGCGTATTAAAAAAGGTCACGTGCTTTCAGATAAAGAAGAAGCTTTACTATCAAAAGCAAGTGAAGTGTTCCAAGGCGCAAGCAAAACGTTCAATTTATTAAATAATGCTGACATCAAGTTTGACGAAATCACAACTGAAGATGGTGAAAAAGTTGAATTGACAAACGGAAACTACTCAGTATATATCGAATCTAAAAATCAAGCTGTTCGTAAGGAAGCATTCGAAACATTATACAAACCATACATCAACTTAAAAAATACATTCGCAAGCACACTTGGTACCGAAGTGAAAGGTCATAACTTCAGCGCTCTAGTCCATAACTATGATTCAGCTCGCCAAGCAGCACTTGCTTCAAACCAAGTTCCAGAAGAAGTGTACGATGCTTTAGTAGAAGTGGTAAACGAAAAATTACCATTACTACACCGTTATATTGCATTACAACAAAAAGCATTAGGCTTAGATGAATTGCATATGTATGACTTATATGTACCAATTACAGGTGATGCTCCAATTAAATATAATTACGAAGAAGCAGCAAAAGCAAGTCGTGAAGCCTTACTACCACTTGGAGAAGAATATGCTGAAATCATGAAAAAAGCTTATGCTGATCGTTGGATTGACGTTGCTGAAAACATCGGTAAACGTAGTGGTGGATACTCAAGTGGGGCATACTCAACAGCACCATACATCTTGTTGAACTGGCATGATGAATTATCAAACTTCTTCACATTAGTTCATGAGTTAGGACATAGTGCTCACAGCTACTTCACTCGTAATACTCAACCAAAACAATACGGAGATTACTCAATCTTCTTAGCAGAAATTGCTTCTACAACAAACGAAAATATCTTAACAGATTACTTGTTGAAGAAACATACAGATAAAGAAGCGCAAAAATATATCTTAAACAACTATTTACACCGCTTCAAATCAACCATTTTCCGTCAAACACAATTTGCGGAATTTGAACATCAAATCCACTTAATGGATCAACAAGGTCAACCATTAACGCAAGAATCTCTTGCAAAAGTATATGGAGAAATCAACGCTAAATACTATGCGAATGTCATCCAAGATGAACAAATTGCATACGAATGGGCTCGTATTCCTCATTTCTACATGAATTACTATGTATTCCAATATGCAACTGGTATGGCTGCCGCAACGGCTTTATCAGATAAGATTTTACATGGGACTCCTGAAGATTTAGAAGCTTACTTAAACTACTTACGTGCAGGACGTAGTGATGCTCCTATTGAAGTCATGAAGAAAGCTGGAGTAGATATGACGAAGAAAGATTACTTATATGATGCATTTGATGTATTCGAACAACGTCTATCACAATTAGAAGCGTTAATGAGTGAATAATCTCAAAAATTAATTGATTCAAAAACAGAAAAAGGTTCGTAAGAAATTTTCTTACGAACCTTCTTTGTTTAAAAAAATGAATGGAAAAGCTAATAATTTTTTATAAAAAATCCCAACTAGAAACTCTAGTTGGGAGATAATTAATAGCGATTTAAATTCATATTGACCACTTTATCAAATTTTTGATGCTCACCTGTATGTGTTCCTACTAATTTTTTTGTAGAGTGATACCCTGGTAAAGGCTCACCATTACAAATTTCAGCAATGGTCTCAGCTGTAATGCTACTAGCTAAAAGTAATCCATAAGGTTGATTAGAGTTATCAAAAATAACAAGGGAAGGAGTATGTGTAACATTCATCTCTTGCGCAATTTGAAGATCTCGATCATAGGCTTTTTTTACAGCGGAGCTAGATTTATCCTCGTAAAACATCTTTTTATCAATTTCGATTTTATTTAATATTTCTTCTAACAAGTCATCATTGTATTCGCGTTTATGTTGATGAATTTGTTGTTGTAATTCAATCAAAAATTGATGTCCAAGGCGTTTTCCTTGTAGGAGTGCAGCTTTATAAGAGAGGGCTGCATCATAAATTTTCATGTATATATCATTTCGTAAATCTAAATCCGTTACAGGTAATTTTTGGTTTTTCATATATTGATTAACGGTCTGTAAATTATGAAATGTTAAAAAGTGATAATGCACTTTAAATTCAGAATTACGTACAAATTTTAGTAATTCATTTTCACAGCGATAACAGTATGTTCCCAATGGATTCACGAATAAAAATAATTCGAAAATCTTTTCGTGTGAAGTGTTTTTTGATAGATTTTTTGTTTCGTAGGTACTCAAAATCCGACACCTCTGTTTCTCTAACTTTATTTTTGTAACTTTATTGTAACATAGTTCCTAAAAAATTCAGAATAAAATGCGGTTCCCTCGCTTAGGAGGAGATACTTGAAAGGGCTCGTTTAATTTTACTTTCTGCTTGTTCTCGTTGAATTTGATACTTTTGAAGAATCTTCAAAAAGACTTCTTCCCCTAATGAGAGATTCTGAACTTCCATCTCCATTTCATAGTCCACTTTCCCGTTATAGTAACTTTCATCTAGAACAAGCCATTCGTTGTTAGATAAGGGACCTTCAAATCGATGAGTGGTTAATAGAGCAGTTTGTTCGACCTTTTCGATAAAGACTCCATTACTTTCTAAAGTCTCTTTAATGGATAAAGGAAGCGTAAATTGCTTTTGTTCATTGTATTGGTGAAGTATTTCAACAGGCAATTCATGAGTGAATTCCAATACTTCTAGACTAGATTGAGGGATTTTCAAAGTGATTTCTCCAATGGTTTTTCCCTCAACAATTCGAATACGTAAAGCCATTTTATGAGATTGGAGGATTCCATCCCAATCATAATAACTATTGGTTTGGGTGATTTCTTTAGATAAGAGGGGCTTAAAATCCTCTAGAAGCGAATGATATTGGCTCTTGGTCAGTAAATTTTTAAATTCTCTTTCTACTTGTAACAATTATTTCCCTCCTTCAGCATTCTATTGTATCTCAAAATCATGGATAATTGAAAAAAATCGCATTAATTAGTCAAGCTTTTACATAAAATATGGTATGATAGAGAACGGAAATGAAAAAAAGTAGGTGGAAATATGGAAAAGTTGGAAACGCCGCTTGTTGAAGATTGGGAAGCCTTTCTAGCTCCGTATTATCAAGCAATTGAAGAATTAAAAATTAAATTAAAAGGGATACGTCGTCAGTATCGTCAAGAAGGAAGACATGCACCGATTGAATTTATCACAGGGCGTGTGAAGACTCCTGAGAGTATTCTAGAGAAGATGCAAGTTCGTAATATTCCTAGAGAAGAATTCCTCGAAGGCGTACAAGATATTGCTGGACTTCGTATTATGTGTCAATTTGTAGATGACATTTATGAAGTCGTTCGTCTGATTCGTCAAAGGAACGACTTTGAAATCGTGATTGAACGAGATTATATTCAAAATAAAAAGGCAAGTGGATATCGCTCTTACCATCTTGTGTTGGAGTATCCTGTTCAGCGAATTGAAGGGGAAACAAAGATTTTAGTAGAAATTCAAATTCGTACACTAGCAATGAATTTTTGGGCGACTATTGAACACTCTTTAAACTATAAATATAAAGGAGAGTTCCCTGAAGCGATTCATGAACGGTTAGAGCGTGCAGCGGAAGCAGCCTTCTTACTAGATGAAGAGATGTCTGAAATCAGAGAGGAAATTCAGGAAGCGCAATATATTTTTGCAATTTGTAAGGAAAATCAAAGAAAAAGAAAGAAACGGAGGTAGGTCATGAAAGTCGGTTTATATGGAAATCAATCAGAAAAAACGAAAGAAGTCATGAATGCCTTTAACCATCTTTGCCAACAAGGAGAATTTACTAGAGATGATGAACATCCAGATATTGTGATTACAGTTGGTGGAGACGGAACTCTTTTAGGAGCTTTCCATCATTATCGTAATCAATTAGATCAAATCCGCTTTGTCGGGATTCATACTGGGCACCTCGGATTTTATACGGATTGGCGAAATTATGAAGTGGATGAATTAATCGAGTCATTAAAAAAGGATAAAGGGGAGCGTGTCAGCTATCCTTTACTAGATGTGACTGTTAAGCTAAAAAATGGTGAAACAGCACATTATTCAGCTTTAAATGAGGCAACTTTACGCAAAGTAAACGGTACGTTATTCTGCCAAGTTTTTATTAATGGTGATTTGTTTGAAAACTTCCGTGGAGATGGTCTTTGCGTTGCGACACCAACTGGTTCAACAGGACTTAGCAAGTCTCTTGGTGGAGCGGTCGTGCATCCACGTGCTGAAGTGATGCAAATGTCAGAAATGGCGTCTATTAATAATCGTGTGTATCGTACACTGAGTTCACCAATGATTTTTGCTAGGGATAATGTATTGACCCTTCGTCCAGAAAGTGAAGAAGGAATGGTGATGGCGATTGATCATTTAACTTATGATGGGAATGAGATAGAAGAGATTCAATTAAAAATTAGCAAGGAGCGTATTTCATTTGCTGCTTACCGCCATACTCCATTCTGGGATCGAGTAGAAGATGCATTTATTGGTTCTCGTGAAGTAAATTGTAATGGAAGTGAGGAAGTCCGTTGATTTTAACGTGGAATTACCCATACGAGTATCCGATGATGATGCGCTCTTTTCTGCAAGAAGTAGGCATTTCAAGAACGTTTTTAGCACATGTCAAATCGCATGGGGAATTACTCGTCAATGGCCGTCATGAGATTGTTTTGAAAACACTGCGTCCTGGGGATGTCCTCACGATGGTGATACCAGCTTCTGGAGAGCATGAAACGGTGATTCCAAGCGAAGTTCCGATTGATATTTTGTATGAAGATGAGTATTTACTCATTATCAATAAGCCTGTTGGGACTGCTTCGATTCCATCAAAGTTACATCCGGATCACTCGATGGCTAATCGTGTGAAAGGATACTATAAAAGGCGTGGCTATGCTGACCAAATTACTCATGTGGTTACTCGCCTTGACCGCGATACAACAGGAGTGATGATGTTTGCCAAACACCGTGTTGTACATGCGTGGATGGATCAAGCGTTGCGAGAAAAAACAATTCAAAAAAAATACTTAGCATTAGTACATGACACTTCAACTCTAGAAGCGCATGGATTTATCAATGCACCTATTGGTCGTCATGAAGGATCTATTATTAATCGTTGTGTATCAGAAGATGGAAAACCTTCCTTAACCGAATATTGGAAGAAAGACACACTAGATGGAGCAGAACTTGTCGAGATTTTATTACATACTGGGCGTACGCATCAGATTCGTGTTCATTTCTCGTGGCTTGGGGCTCCGCTTGTGGGGGATGATTTATATGGTGGGCTTAAAGACGAACTTTTAGATCGGCAAGCTTTGCATTGTCACTCACTAAAGTTTATTCATCCGATGACGAAAAAAGAACTGATAATAGAAGCTCCACTTCCTAGAGATATGAGTCAGTGGATTGAAGCGCATAAGAAGTAAAGAGAGGAGAATCACCATTGAGCGAAATTGTTTATGAATTTGAAGATATTTTAGAACAAATTCAACATACTTTAGCAACAGAAGATAAACAGCAATTCAGAGAAATCTTCTTTGAAAACCATACTTACGACCAGGCACAGCTTTACTTGAGTTTAACCTTAGAAGAGAGAAAGCTCGCTTACCAATATTTAACTCCTGAAGAGATGGCAATGGTGTTCGAACTTTTAGAAGAAGACGTAGAGGACGTGGAAGAGTATTTAAACGAAATGGACGAAGCCTATGCCTCACGAATGCTTGCGGAAATGTATTCTGATAATGCGGTAGACGTGTTAAAGCAAGTAGGGGAAGAAAATGTCCGTACATACTTGCGCTTGATGCCACATAAAACAGCAAGTGAACTCCGTCAATTATTGAACTACGAAGATGAAACAGCAGGTGCGATGATGACGACGGAATTTATCGCCGTGCATGAATCCGATACATTAAAAACAGCGATGGCGACGGTTAAACGATTTGCTGAAGATGCTGAAACCATCTACTATGTGTATGTTACTGATGATGAAAATCATTTAACCGGGATTCTTACATTGAAAGACTTAATCGTGAAACCAGACGAAAAACTCGTCAAAGATATCATGATAGACCGTGTCGTAACGGTGCACGTAAATGATGCGCAAGAAGAAGTAGCACAAACGATTAAAGACTACGACTTTCTTGCGATTCCGGTTGTAGACGATACGAATACGTTAGTAGGGATTATCACAGTCGATGATGCTCTAGACGTTATTGAAGAAGAAGCGACTAGTGACTATTCAGGTCTTGCAGGGGTAAACGTTGATGAAGCTCATCAAGGCGTGTGGGCAGGCATTGTCAATCGCTTGCCAGGGATTATGACTCTTCTCATTATGGGAACAGTGACAGCATTCCTCTTCAGACATTATGAGCCACTGATTCAACAAGCAAGTATCTTTGCAATCTTTATTACATTAATTACTGGTACTGCTGGTAATACAGGGACACAATCTCTTGCAGTTGCGATTCGTAAGATTGGGCTTCATGAGGAAGAGCAGTCTTTTTGGAAAGTACTCGTGCAAGAAGGGACGACAGGTCTAGGAATCGGATTGATTTCTGGGGTAGTTGTGTTTGGAATTGTGAGTCTATGGCAAGGGAATATTGTACTTGGTGGCATTATCGGTTTTGCGATGTTTGCTTCGATTTTCGTTGCTGCATTAACAGGGACTTGTATTCCGTTCTTATTAGATAAATTTAACTTTGATCCTTCAATTGCCAGTGGACCATTCATTACCACTGTTAACGATTTAACAACTGTATTTGTTTATTTCACGATTGTAAGTCAATTTATCTCGGTGTATTTAGTAAAATAGAAGATGATATAGCATATAAACAATATCGTTTATATGCTATAATTTCATTCTGAAATTAAATAGGCTGACTACCTATCTCTGGCGTGGAAAGTTAGAATATGTAACTGAAAAAAAGAGAATCCTATGTATTCGAAAGCTTTATCAGATGAAATCATTCATCTTTTTACATGAATGAATAAAATTAAATTTTTTAGAAATATTGCTCCCAAATTAACATCTTCTGAAACAAATGTAAGAAAAAAGGATATCCCTGGGGATATCCTTTTGTTTTGTTGAAGTTCCGTTAAAGGATAGGTAGTAGTTGATCTCGAAAAAGCAGAAGTTCAAGCATCTCGAGTTTAGTCCGCGTAGTCTTTCAGATCGCTTATGGCTAAACTATGAATCTTTAGCTAATATTCTCACTGCCAATGTTAGCTAGACTACTTTTCTCACATCCTATAATTTAAAGTAATCTTGCAAATACTTCGCTAATCCATTTTGGTCATTGGTGAATGGAGTAATGGCATTAGCCACATTTTTCAATTCATCAATACCATTTTTCATCGCAACTCCGTGCCCTGCGTATTGAATCATTTCCATATCATTGTCCTCATCACCAAAGGCAAGAATGTCCTTTTGATGAATATCATAATAACGAGAAAGATGTTCAACGGCTTTTGCTTTATGGATTCCGCTTGTAATGACTTCTAGACAAGGGTAACTGCCTCCCCAAGTTCTTACTTCAATGCCGTTATTGTAACGATGTAAAATTTTCTTCTTGATTTCAGATTGTAATTCTAAGTCAGAGAATAACGCTACCGCTGTAGGCTTTTCTTTTAATTTAGTTGTTGGATGAATCAATAATGGTTTCTGATCTTTTGGATAATATGTACAATCGGGCAGCTCTGTAATATTTGAATACATCAATTCAGTTCCTTCAACCATCAAATAATCCACTGGTAAAGTCTTGTTAAAAGCAACTAAGTCTAAAACAAGTTCAGTATCCAATGTGATATGATAGCGTCCATCCCATTCTGGCTTGCTTGGAATATGACAGAGAGCACCATTGAAATTCACAATAGGACCTCCAAGATTCAATTGGTTGTATATTTCTTTTGAGCTACGATAAGGACGACCGGTAACGATAGCAACTTTATGACCTAGTTTTTGAACAGCATGAAGTGTGTCAATCGTTTCTTGTGTGAGTTCAGAATTTGCATTTAAAGTAGTCCCATCTAAATCGATGGCAATTAATTTTTGGTTCATAAATACTCCTTTCTAATAAAGTTATGTAAATTGGAAACTTGAGGTTAAAGTTTCATTTTAGTACAATATCTGTATAAGTGTACCATATTTTCAATAAAATAAGAAGAAAGAGGAAATTATGATTCAAATTGATTATCGTGAAGTAAAGGGAATCCCTTATGCAGAAGTCGTAGATACAGCTTTAAAAGACCAAGTACTTCCTATTGTTGTGTTCTATCATGGTTGGACCGGTAGTAAAGACCGTGTTGTAACCATTGGAGTTGAACTCGCTAAGCGTGGCATTCGTGCGATTTTACCAGACCAACTGTTACATGGAGACAGAGGTGTGCGTCTAATTGGAGGAGAAATCTGGGAGATTGTTGCAAACAATATTAAAGAACTTCCTGTTTTAAAAGAAGAGATGAGACAGCGTGGACTCTTAAATGAAGAGAAGTTTGGGGTATCTGGTTTAAGCATGGGTGGTATTACGACATACGCATTGTTCAATCACTATCCAGAGATTACAGCCGCAGCCAGTTTGATGGGAAGTGCGGATCCTGCTCGTTTTGCTAAATGGACGATTTCTTCCATTTGGATGACAGGAACAACAAAGGAACAATGTGATGCATTAGAAGCGGAAATTGAGAAGAATAAAGCATTTTTAGATGCAATGGCTCTTGCAAAACGCCCGGAACGTATTAACGGACGTCCATTATTCTTATGGCATGGGACAGCAGATGATAAAGTGCCTTATGAATTAAATAAAGAATTTTATGATAGTATTAAGAAGGAACCATACGCTACAAAGGTAGAATGGCATGAGACACAAGGTGAAGGTCACCGAGTACCTCATCAAGTGTTTGAAGCAGTAGCGGATTTCTTCCAAAAAGTATTTCAATAGGAGAGTAGCAAATGACAGAAGAGAATAAAACTGCAGCAGAAGCAATGCAAGAAAAGATCTTAGAAGCGTTAGAAACAGTCATTGATCCCGAGTTAGGAATTGATATTGTAAACTTAGGATTGATTTACGGAGTGGACTTAAATGAGGAAGGTCATTGTAAAGTGGATATGACCCTTACAACAATGGGTTGTCCGCTAGCAGATATTATTACAGATGAAATTCATCGCGCATTAGCTGAGATTGAAGAAGTGAAGACAATAGATGTGAAACTTGTTTGGTATCCGGCATGGACTCCTGAACGGATGTCACGATACGCAAGAATTGCATTAGGTATTCGATAAGACAAAATCCCCACAGATGTGGGGATTTTTTTGTGCAATAAAATAAATTCTGTCAGATAAATACGTATGGTGAAATTATCATATATGATAATTTTCATGGTGCATTCAAAGGGTGTGTGCTTTGACTTAGATGCAGTGGGGTAAGGAGGGCTCACATCGCGCAGTGGTTTATTGACATTCTTTTCATCACTCGTGATTCAAGAAAGTCTAATAAACTGTGCGGGCGAAAGACGACGAAGCAGAAAAACCTCACATTGTGAGGTTTTTCTTGTCTTCTGTCTTTCTGCCTAGTCTTCTCCCGGTCTCATCGGACGTTTATATTTACTCTTTGATTCTTGTCGGATGATGGTATGTGGGGATTTACGTCCCTTGTTAGAATTTCTAAAGAGCATTTGCATTTTTTCGTCGTCGAAGAGTTCTAAGTTTTGATCGACGAAGTGACTTGCATCAGCTTTCCAATCGGAATGATAGTAATTGAATAATTCAGCCATCGCGATCGTTTTATCGGTGGCACTCCCTTTAAATTCAGGGTCTGTTACTTCTGTTAAGTATTGTTGCATTTTTGCAATTCTATTTTTATCAAAATCTGCCATAACATTCGCCTCTTTTCAGTTATATTTTATCACAGCTCCGTTTTTGAAAAAAGAACTATTTAAATTACTGTTCATTTTTATTTGTTTGCATTATACTAGATAATGCTGTTTTTTAGAAAGGAGAGTGAATCATGGCAAAAGATATGACAAGTGGTAAGCCAATCAAGCTAATTTGGAACTTTACAATCCCCTTATTAATTGGGAATTTATTCCAACAATTATATAACATGGCGGATACATTTATTGTTGGACGAACGATTGGAGTTCATGCATTGGCTTCTGTTGGCTCAACTGGAAGTATTATCTTCCTCATTCTAGGATTTGCAAATGGATTAACGGCAGGATTAGCCATTCCTCTTGCCCAAAGATACGGCGCTAAAGATTATTTAGGAGTAAAGCGTAGTTTTTATGTATCCATACTGATTTCTGCCGTGGTTGCCATTCTTCTAACAATTCTCAGTATGATTTTTTGTCGCCAAATTTTAGAAATCATGCAAACGCCCGTCGAAATTATTGACGGCGCTTATGATTATTTGATGGTCATCTTTGCGGGAATCTTTTCGTCTATGGCTTTTAATTTGCTCTCTAATATTTTCCGTTCAATTGGAGATGCGAAAACGCCATTGTATTTCCTTGTGATTGCTTGCATCATGAATATTATTCTAGATGTTGTTTTTATTGCGGGATTCGGAATGGGAGTTGAAGGAGCAGGATATGCGACAGTTCTTTCTCAAATATTTTCTGCACTCGCTTGTATTCTTTATATATGGAAGAAAATTCCTATTTTAAGATTGAACTCAAAAGACTTCGTTGCAGAATCTTCGGACGTTAGAGAACATGTTCGCATTTCGTTTCCAATGGCCTTTCAATCCTCTATTATTGCAATAGGGGCCATTATTATTCAAATTACTTTAAATCAATTGGGAGCAACTGCCGTAGCTGCTTATACTGCCGCACAAAAAATTGATCAGGTTGCTATTCTTCCAATGATGTCTTTTGGAGTAACGATGGCAACGTTCGTGGCACAAAACTATGGAGCAAAAAAATACGACCGAATTTGGAGAGGCGTACGAGACTGCATTAAGTTATCCTTGACTTTTGCCATTTCGGTAGGAATTATTCTCAATCTGTTTAGTCCTATTTTTATTCGTGCTTTTGTCGGCGTTGGACATGAAGAGGTGGTTGAGTTAGGGGCGATTTATTTTATAACGAATGGAACGATGTATAGTCTTTTATCATTGCTCTTTATTTATCGATACACTTTACAAGGGGTAGGAAAGACTTTTACACCTACCGTAGCAGGAATTATGGAATTATGTATGCGAGCTTTTGCAGCCGTAGTACTTTCCAATTTATATGGGTATACGGGAGCAACAATGGCTAACCCATTAGCATGGCTAGGTTCGTTAATTCCACTGATGATCGCATATTATTTATTTAAGAATAAATTTCCGAAAGAGCAGGTTTCTTAATGAGTATATAAAAAATGTTATATCCTAAGTTTCAGGGGATTAATTCTGAAATATATAAATTTATATGAAGAAATTATGATAACATTTATAAAATGTTCTTTTTTATGTTACAATTAATTTGATAGTTAACAATAATTGTGGAAAGGTGATGATTTTTTTCTTATTTGGGGAATGAGAGGTTAGTTGATCGTGTGTTATGTAGGGGAACGTACATAGAAAAAGGAGATTAAAATGAAACAAAAATTTTTAAAATTATTGTCGCTGTTTGTCGTCGTTGGTTTTCTCATGCAAGGATTGAATTCTTCAGTACTTGCGCAGGGAACTCCACAAGAAGTTGATGCAACGATTACGCATTTTGAAATCCAAAATGCAAGTAAAAAGTCAGTTAACGAGTTAAATAAAAATGACTTCTTTTACTTAGCAATGGATTGGCAAGTTAGTAATTCGGGCTCGGTATTACATTCTGGGGATTATTTTGATATTACACTTCCTAATAATTTAACATTTCCACCTGGGTATTCAGAACCCCAATTTGATTTAACGGATTCTGAGGGGAATGTAATTGCAAGAGCTGTTGTGACTACAGGCCCTGAAGCTATTGGAGGTAAGATTCGAGTTACCTTTAATGACAAAATTAATAATAAATATGATGTCAAAGGGAAGCTTTATTTAGGTGCTCTATTTAATAAACGTGTTACAAAAGACAATGTGGTTAACCAATTTGATATTTCTGTTAAAGGGAAAGTCACTTCTAAAAACCTTAAAGTAACAAAAGTTGGTGTTCCAGCAGATCAAATTATTTCTAAATGGGGTCAACAAGTTACACAAAATGGACAACGGATTGATCAAGTAGAATGGTATGCAAATATCAACTATGCTAAAGCAGATTTAAAAAATGCGGTTATTACAGATGAACTTCCAAATGGAGAAACTTATATTCCGGATTCTTTTGTGTTAGAAGAAGTAGAATATACAGATGAAGGTGCAATTCTTAGAAGACTTAAGAACATTAGTTTAGAAGGCAAACTTCAACTTAGAAACAATAACCAAGCATTTACGATTAATATGGGAGATACTGGAGCGAAACAATATCGCTTAACATACAGAACAACTTATACTATTGGTTCTTCTTTAAGAAATAAAATTAAAGTAACACATGCTGGTGGTTCGAAAGAACACGGATTTACTTATAAGTCATCAGAAGCTGGTGGTACTGCAGATGGACAATTAGCAAGTAAAATCAAATTGACGAAAGTCGATGAAGAAGATAAAAATATTGTTCTTGCAAATGCGGTGTTCGAAGTCACTGGTCCAGACAACCAAAAATTCGAACTAAGAACCGGTAACGACGGTACGATTATCTCTGGTGTATTAAAACAAGGAACCTACACAGTCAGAGAAATTCAAGCTCCTACAGGGTATCAATTAAATGGAGATACATTTACATTAGAAGTAACTCCTAAAGGTGGAGCCTTAAAAACTGTTACTAATAAGAGAATTAAAATCAACATTTCTGGTGAAAAAACATGGGATGATGCCAATGATCAAGATGGAAAACGTCCTTCAAAAATCAGAGTGAACTTACTAGATGAAAATCAAAAGGTAGTTCAATCTAAAGATGTGACACCAGATGCTTCTGGTAAATGGAAGTATACATTTGAAAATGTAGATGAATATAATGTCAAAACCGGTAAAAAGATGAATTACACGATTACCGAAGAAGCGGTAGAAGGGTATACAACAGAAGTTACAGGATATGACATCAAAAACTCGTACACACCTAAAAAGACAAGTATCCAAGTGACTAAGAGCTGGAATGACGCCGAAGATCAAGACGGAAAACGTCCTACAAGTGTCACCATCACTCTTTATGCAGATGGTCAAAAAACAGATCAAACGCTTGTCTTAAATAAAGAAAACAATTGGACAGGAAGCTTCTCAAATCTTGATGTGTATAAAGCAGGTAAGAAAATTGAATACACTATTAAGGAAACGGCTGTTGAAAATGGATATGCAAGTTCAACGGCAGGAAGCGTAGAACAAGGCTTCACTGTTACAAATAGTAGAACTCCAGAAAAAACTTCTGTGAAGGGAACTAAAACATGGGATGATGCTAACGACCAAGATGGCAAACGTCCGAAAGAAATTACCATTAAATTGTTGAAGAATGGTCAAGAATTTAAAACTCAAAAAGTAACTGCAGCGGATGGTTGGAAATGGAGTTTTGATAATCTAGACAAGTATGAGAATAAACAAGAAATTACTTATACTGTTGTAGAAGAACAAGTTGAAGGCTATACAACTAAAGTAAATGGCTACGACATCACGAACTCATACACACCAGGTAAAACAAGCGTACAAGTAACAAAAGCTTGGGATGATGCGAATAACCAAGATGGTAAACGTCCTGCAACAGTAACGGTTACTTTATATGCAGATGGCCAAAAAACAGATAAGACTCTTCAATTAACGAAAGAAAACAATTGGACAGGAAGCTTTACAGATTTAGATGAGTTCAAATCTGGTAAGAAAATTGAATATTCTATTAAAGAAGAATCAGTTGAAAATGGTTATGTAAGCCAAGTGACAGGAGATGCTAAAAAAGGTTTTGTTGTAACAAACTCTAGAACTCCTGAAAAGACTTCTGTTAAAGGAAGTAAAACATGGGATGATGCCAACAACCAAGATGGCAAACGTCCAAAAGAAATCACAATCAACTTATTGAAGAATGGTCAACAAGTAGCCACTAAGAAAGTAACAGAGGCTGACGAGTGGAAATGGAGCTTTGAAAATCTTGACAAGTATGAGAATGGACAAGAAATCACTTATACAATTGTAGAAGAAAAAGTGGAAGGATACACAGCTACTGTTAAAGATTTCAACGTTACAAACTCATATACACCAGGTAAGACAAGTATCCAAGTAACGAAAGCTTGGGATGATGCTAATGACCAAGATGGTGTTCGTCCAACAAGTGTAACGATTAAGTTACTTGCAGATGGAAAAGAAACAGATAAGAAACTAGTATTATCGAAAGAGAATAACTGGACAGGTAACTTCACAGATCTTGATGAATATAAAGATGGTAAGAAGATTGAATATACTATTTCTGAAGAAACAGTAGGAAAAGGATATACAACACTGATTACAGGAAATGTTCAAGAAGGATTTGTGGTTACAAACAAAAGAACACCAAATACGCCTCCTGAAAAACCAAAAAATGAATTACCGAAAACAGGTACAACTGCTTCATTAGCACTTCTTGGAGCGGTAGCCCTAATTGGTGGAGTGACAGTATTAAAGTTTCAAAGAAAAGATAACTAAAATACAATAATATAGTAGTTTTTATGAAGGGAATAAGTTTTATTTAAAAACTTATTCTCTTTTTTTGTATAAAACAATAGAAAATTCATATTTAAAATGTAAAATTTTAAAATTTAACATAATAAAAGATTGACAAGCGATTAAGAAAACCTTTATTATAATCGTAGTGGACTATAACTAAAAAATAGGAGGACAATTATAGATGAAAAAATTATTTCATTCTTTTGTAGCACTATTGATGCTAGTATCGGTCTTCGTACCTTTACTTAAAATGAATAGTGTTGTTAACGCTGCTGAAAAACCATCTTCAGAATATACGTTAACGACGGTACCAACGATTAATACAAATAAATTAGTCGACCACGCAAAATATGGTGAAGGTAAGTTCTATCTACAAACAACTTACAAATTCCCAGATAATGTTACCCTTAACAATGGGGACTTTGTTACTTATCAAGTTCCTGCGGAGTTCAAAATTGAACAAGATTCAACAACTCCATTAAAGGCTGCAAATGGGGAAACTATTGCGGAATTGACAACAGACAAAGCAACAAATACTGCTAAAATTACTGTTACAAATGAAGAATACTTCAAAAAGTTCAACGAAAATAAAGAACTTGTAGCTTCATTTACGACAGTATGGGCAGACCATGTACAAAGAAACAAGGAATATGAAATTACTATTCCAGGTGCTGGGGTTTACCACTTAACTCGTATTGTTCCAGATGATGACCCAACTGGGTTTACTAAATGGGGGTACAAGATTCTAATGACCCTAACTACGTAAACTGGCGTGTACGTATTAACCGTTATGCTGAAAACTACACTGGAGTTTCTATCAAAGATACAATTCCAGAAGGTCAAGTATTAGCAAGTGAAATTACTGGTTACTACTTCCCTAACTGGGAAAACGGTGATGGAAGATCTCCATTAGACAAAGCACATGTTCAAGTAACAGATAAAAACAACTTTACTGTTACTCCAAACGGAGACGGAACTTTACCAAACAAAGGTTTGTATTTAATTTATAGAACTCGTTTAACAAAACCTGTTGATCCAGTTACTAAACGTGTTTTAAACCATGCTACTGTTACAACGAATGAAAAAGCTGAACCATTTGAAGTAGATGGATTTGCTCCAATTACTACAACTGATGGTGTCGGTACAGGTGCTAAATCTGACGAAGTTGAATTCCAAGTAACTAAGAAATTAGAAGGAAAAACTCTTGAAAAAGATGCTTTCAGCTTCCAATTAATCGACAAAACTGGTCAAGTAGTTGAAACAGTTAAAAACGATGAAAATGGTAAAGTGAAATTCAAAGCGATTAAATTCAGCGAAGTTGGCGAATCTGTTTACACAATTAAAGAAGTAAACGATGCTAAAAAAGGTTACACTTACGATGAAAAAACAATCACTGCTACAGTTACTGTAGAAGATGTATACGGTGAAAAAATTGCAAGTGTTAAATATGACAGCAAAGAGTTCTCTAACTCATATAAAGCTGCTCCTACAACAGTTGAATTAAAAGCTACTAAAGTTTTACAAAACAAAACTCTTGAAGCTGATAAATATACTTTTGAACTAAAAGAAAACGGTCAAGTTGTTCAAACAGCTAAGAACGCTCAAGATGGTTCAATTAAATTCCCAGCAATTACTTATGCTGCAGAGGGAGTCCACACCTATACTGTAACTGAACAAGCTGGAACTGAAGATGACGGAGTTGCATTTGATACAAATGCATACGAAGTGACTGTTGAAGTAAAAGACAATGGTGAAGGTCAATTAGTTGCTACAATTAAAAATGGAGATAACTTAACATTCACTAATGTTTACTCTGCTAAACCAGTTAAAAAAGCATTAACAGCTACTAAAGTTCTTAACGGTGGAACATTAGCTGACGACCAATTCGAATTCGAATTGAAAGAAGGCCAAAATGTTGTTGCTACTGCTAAGAACAAAGCTGACGGTTCAGTAACATTCAAGGAAATTGAATATACAGCTGCTGGTACACATACTTACACAGTATCAGAAAAAGCTGGCACAGCTGCTGGATATACTTACGATTCTAAAGTATACACAGTAACTGTTGATGTTGTAGATAATGGAAAAGGTCAATTAGTTGCAAATGTAACTGATGGCGACAACTTAGTATTTACTAACAAATACGAAGAACCAACAACTACAACAACAACAACAACTACTACAACGACAACAACTACAACTACAACAACTACAACAACTGAAACTACTACTGAAGTTCCTTCAACTGAAGCAACTACTACAACAGTAGAAGAACCAAAAGAACCAGAATTACCAAATACTGGTGCAACAGCTACTTTAGCTGGAGCAGGTGTTGCTGTATTGTTATCAGGATTTGCAGTATTAGGATTTAAGAAAAGAGAAAACTAATCGTTAATCTTTAAATGAGGATGCGTATGCATCCTCATTTTTTTTTTATTTATTAAATGGTATAATAAAACGAATATACTTGAATCGAGGTGGAGAAATGAAGTCGGATATTGAAATTGCACAAGAAGCGTCAATGCAGCCCATTACAAAGATAGCAAGTAAGATTGGATTAACAGAAGACGAAATTGATTTATATGGAAAAGTGAAAGCAAAGATTCTTAAATCAGATATACATGAAGCCAACAACTACGGTAAGTTAATCTTAGTAACTTCAATGAATCCCACACCTGCAGGAGAAGGAAAATCAACCGTTACAATTGGTCTTGGGGATGCTTTAAGTTCTATCCAAAAGAAAACAGCCATTGCATTACGAGAGCCATCTTTAGGGCCAACTCTTGGACTAAAAGGAGGAGCAACAGGTGGAGGCTATGCTCAAGTGGTTCCGATGGAAGAAATCAATCTTCATTTCACAGGGGACATGCATGCCTTAACGAGTGCAACCAACCTTCTATCTGCCATTATTGATAATCACATCCATCAAGGAAATGAACTAAATATTGATATCAAACGAATACTATGGAAAAGGGCGGTAGATTTAAATGATCGTGCTTTAAGAACGATTGAAATCGGGCTCGGAGGTCCTGTAAATGGAGTTCCTAGAGAGGACGGATTCGAGATTACGGTAGCAACCGAAATGATGGCTGTTCTTTGTTTAGCACGGGACTTAAACGACCTGCAAAAAAGAGTTTCGAATATTCTTGTTGCTTATGATATTTCTGGAGATCCGATTCGTGTTTCTGACTTAAAAGTAGAAGGTGCGATTACCGCTTTATTGAAAGAGGCCATTAAGCCGAATCTGGTTCAAACTTTAGAGGGGACACCTGCTATCGTTCACGGAGGACCATTTGCCAATATTGCACACGGATGTAATAGTGTGATGGCTACAAAGATGGCCTTAACATTGGCGGATTATACAGTAACAGAAGCTGGCTTTGGGGCTGACTTAGGAGCTCAAAAGTTCCTGGATATTAAAGTGCCAGTATTAGGGAAGTCTCCAGATGCGATTGTTCTTGTCGCGACCATTCGATCGACTAAAATGCATGGAGGGTTGTCTCTCGAAGAGTTATCTAATGGAGAATCACTCGATGCATTAAGAGAAGGATTTAAAAACGTTGCAAAGCATATCGAGAATGTACAGAAGTACGGCGTTCCAATGGTCGTAGCCTTAAATGAATTTACGACGGATACTCCGGCTGAAAGAGAATTGTTTATGGAGCTTTGTGAAGCAATTGGAGTTGATTGCATTTTGTCTTCCGTTTGGGAAAAAGGCTCAGAAGGCGGAATTCATTTAGCCAAAAAAGTAGTGGAACTCTGCGAGCAGAATAGTCAGTTTAATGCATTGTATCCAGTAGATGCGACGATTCAAGAAAAGATTGAGGCGGTTGCTACCAAAATTTATGGAGCTTCGAAAGTGAATTATACCCAGAATGCACTCGAAGATTTAAAAGAAATAGAGCGTTTGGGTTGGAATGAAATGAATATTTGTATTGCAAAAACACCTTATTCATTCTCAAATAATGCAAAATTGAAAGGACGGCCAACCGATTTTGAGATAACGATTCGTTCACTTGTTCCTAAGTTAGGTGCTGGATTTATTGTTGCGCTGACAGGGAAAGTTCTTACAATGCCTGGACTTCCAAAAGTACCCGCAGCCTTAGGAATTACTGTAAGTGAAGATGGAAAAATTCAAGGCCTCTATTAGAGGTGACGAAAGGAGTTTGCATGAAAGATTTTAGAGTAGATCATTTAAAAAAATCTTATGGTGCAAAAACACTATTAGAAGATGTTTCTTTTATTATCAATGAAGGGGAACATGTAGGTCTCATCGGACAAAATGGGACTGGTAAAAGTACGCTTCTTTCGATTTTAGCTGGGGTCGATTTTGCAGAATCAGGAGATATTACAACTTCAAATGACTACAGAATTGGGTATTTATCTCAACAACCGGAACTAGACGATGAAGATACAATTTTTGAAGCGTTATATAAAGGCGATCATCCAACATTAAAAGTCGTTCATGATTTTGAAGAAGTGGTGGAACAATTACGCAAAAATCCAACGTCCCAAAGCCTTGCAAAACGATATAGTGACCTTGAGCAAAAGATGAATGAAATTGATGGATGGCAAGTAGAAGTTCAAATTAAAACCATTCTTCAAAAAATGGGATTGACGGATATCCAAAAGAAAGTTGGGACTTTATCCGGTGGTCAAAAGAAACGTGTTGGTCTTGCTAAAGTATTGATGGAAGAACCGGATTTACTCTTACTAGATGAGCCGACAAACCACTTAGACCTTGAAGCGATAGAATGGTTGGAAGGATACTTAGCTAATTATAAAGGTGCGATGATGCTTGTTACTCATGATCGTTACTTCCTAGAACGTGCGGTAACGCATATGTTTGAATTGGTCAATGGTCGTATTGAAGCCTATGAAGGAAACTATGAATCTTACTTAGAGCAAAGAAGCCAAAGAGAGCAAATTGCGAGCCGTATGAGCCAAAAGCAAAAGCGATTATACCAGAGCGAATTAGAATGGATGCGTCAGGGCGCAAAAGCTCGTACGACAAAACAACAAGCGCGTATTCAGCGATTTGAAGCATTAGAAAAAGATGTGAAACAGACAACTAGTCAAGAAAAATTAGTAATGGAATTTGACCAAACGAGAATCGGTAAACGGGTCTTCCAAATGGAAGATTCCAGCCTTTCGATTAATGGCCAACAAATTGTGAAGAATCTGGACTGGATTATTCAGAGTAAAGCACGTATTGGGATCGCGGGTGTGAATGGAGTCGGAAAATCAACCTTTCTGAATGCGATAGCTGGGCAAATTCCATTTGACAGCGGTCAGTTTGTTGTAGGGGAGACTGTTCGAATTGCGTATTATAAGCAACAAGACGAAGATATCCCAATGGATAAACAATTGATTCAGTACTTACGTGAAGAAGCAGAAGAAATTAAACGCGCAAATGGAGAAGTGGCATCTATTTCTGAATTACTGGAGACTTTTTTGTTTCCAAGACATTTGCATGGTGCATATATTCATACACTATCCGGGGGAGAAAGAAGAAGGCTCTATTTACTCCGTTTATTAATGACAAAGCCGAATGTTTTATTGCTGGATGAACCAACAAACGATTTAGATATCGATACATTAACTGTATTAGAAGATTTTCTTCAATCTTTCAATGGAGCAGTTCTCATTGTATCTCACGATCGTTATTTCTTAGATAAAACGGTGGAGCAGTTATTTGTCATCCGAGGAGAAGGTCAAACGGAATTGTTCTATGGGTCTATGAGTGATTACTTAGAACAAGAGAAGAGTTTATCGAAAGTAGTTATCGAAGCTCCGAAAGTGGAAAAAAGTAAAGAGGAGACTACTAAGCTAACTCCGGCCAAGAAAATGACGTATCAAGAGAAGAAAGAATGGGAAACCATTGAAACGACGATACAAGAGTTAGAAGAAAAATTGGAATCCTTACAAAGGGAAATGACTGCCAATGCGCAAGATTTTGCAAAATTACAAGCATTACAAGAAGAACTCGATAAAACAGAAGAAGCAGCTGCAAACGCCTATGACCGTTGGGAATATTTAGCAGAATTAGCTGGGAATTAATAGAAAGGAACAGACATGACGAAGCAGTATAAAGAGTTATTAACTAAAATTTTAGAAGAGGGTACGACAAAAACAGATCGTACCGGAACAGGAACGAAGAGTATTTTTGGGTATCAAATGCGTTTTGATCTTCAAAAAGGATTTCCACTCTTGACGACTAAAAGAGTTCCATTTGGATTAATTAAGAGTGAATTATTGTGGTTCTTACACGGAGATACTAATATCAAATATTTATTAGAGCATAATAATCACATTTGGGATGAATGGGCATTTGAACGCTATGTGTCTTCGCCAAAATACAAAGGACCAGATATGACAGATTTTGGTCGCCGTTGCTTACAAGACGAAGCGTTTAATGAAGTTTATCAAGAAGTGAAAAAAGACTTCTGTGAGAAAATTTTAACGGATGATGCGTTTGCTGCGGAATTCGGAGAATTAGGGAATATTTATGGTTCACAGTGGCGTCATTGGAAAACATCAAAAGGGGAAACCATTGACCAAATCGAAGACTTACTCAACTTGTTGAAGAATTCTCCAGATTCACGTCGAATGATTGTTTCTGCTTGGAATCCAGAAGATGTTCCAAGTATGGCTCTTCCACCATGTCACACAATGTTTCAGTTTTATGTGGCGGATGGTAAATTAAGTTGCCAATTATATCAACGTAGTGCAGACGTGTTCCTCGGAGTACCGTTCAACATCGCAAGCTATGCATTATTAACACATTTAATTGCTAATGAAGTAGGATTAGAAGTGGGTGAATTTGTCCATACTTTAGGAGATGCACACATTTACTTAAATCATATGGAACAAGTAAAAACACAATTAGCGCGTGAAGAGATGGCCTTACCTACACTAGTTTTAAAACATCCTGAAAAATCAATGTTTGATATTGATGTTACGGATGTCGTTGTCGAAGGATATCAATCACATCCAACAATTAAAGCACCTATTGCTGTTTAATGCAGGAGGAAAAATATGCTAATTTATATTTGGGCACAAGATGAGAGGGGTCTAGTCGGAAAAGATGGGACACTTCCTTGGCGTTTGCCGAATGATTTGAAGTTCTTTAAAGAAGTCACGATGGGGCAAACAATATTAATGGGTCGAAAGACTTTTGAAGGAATGGGAAGTCGCTTACTTCCGGGGCGACAAACCATCATCCTAACTACTAGCTCGGATTATATTATTCCTGGTGCAGAAGTCGTAACGAATATTGAGGAGATTGTTGAAGATAGTCGACATGAGGATATTTATGTTTGTGGTGGAGCACAAGTATATAATCTGTTGAAAAATCATGTGGAACTTCTCTATTGTACGAGAATTCATGCTAGTTTTGAGGGAGATACTTATTTTCCAACAGAATTTCCTTGGAGCGATTTTATTAAAGTAAAATCGTTAGAAGGGGAAATGGACGAAAAAAATCTCTATCCTCACACCTTTGAAATTTATGAACGAAAAGAGGGTTCTTATGACCACTTGGCATGATGTGATTGGGGAAGAAAAAGAAAAGGAATACTTTAAAAAGGTTCGTTTGTTTGAAAGAGAAGAACGAAGTCGACATCAAGTTTTTCCAAAAGCGGAGAATGTATTTAAGGCGCTTGAACTCACACCATTTGATCAAGTGAAAGTGGTTATCTTAGGTCAAGACCCTTATCACGGAGATCATCAAGCGCATGGACTTAGTTTTTCAGTGCAACAAGGTGTGGCACTTCCGCCTTCTTTGCAAAACATCTATAAGGAATTAGAAACGGATTTAGGAATCCCCGTTGCAAAGAGTGGAGAGTTAACCTCTTGGGCAAAACAAGGGGTACTCCTTCTCAACACCGTTTTAACAGTCCGAGCACATGAAGCGAATAGTCATCGTGGAATGGGTTGGGAAACTTTTACGGATGCGGTGATTTCATCGTTAAATAAAAGTGATCATCCAATCGTATTTCTACTATGGGGAAGGCCAGCACAATCTAAAGAAAAATTAATTACCAATGAGAATCACTTGATTTTAAAGTCACCGCACCCAAGCCCGTTGTCAGCTTATCGCGGATTCTTTGGAAGTAAACCATTTAGTAAAATTAATGATTTTCTTTTAGCTACAAATCAAAAACCAATCGATTGGAGAGTTGAGTAAATGAAATTAATTCATTTACTCAATTTTTATGTTCATTATATGATTTTTATGATACAATCGATATAAAGTATGAATAGAAAGAAGGTATATCATGAATCTTAAGTCTAAAAGACTTCATTTTTTTGCAAGTTTATTGATGATTTTGTCAATATTATTTGTTGGTAATTCTTTTGCAAACGCTGCAGAAGGTAGAGAGTTAGAAAAAGTTATTTCGGGATTAGAATTATTAGATCAATCTGATACGAAGTTAACTCCAGATGAAAATGGCGTTTATCAAATACGAACGAACAATTCGTATAAGTTAAGAGCTACTTTCGATTTAGCAAGTTATGACAATAATATTAAAAATGGCGATTTCTTTAAATTAACAGTACCGCCTTCACTAACATTCTTTAATAATAATGATATTGAATTAGTTGATTTAGAGACTCAAGTTCCAATTGCAGATGCTCACTTTGAAAGTAATGGTGATAATCAAGGAGGAACTGTAACCGTTACTTTAAAAAACTTAGAAAAGTATTTAGAAAAGAAAGGTGCGGATACAGTTAAAGGAGTAAAAGGAAACTTAGCTCTAAACTTTATCTATAAGCAAGATGTAACCGACAAGACTGTTACTTTTGATTCTAAATCATTGAAAACAGTGATTACTCAAGTGCATACTTCAAAAACTTATACACCTGACGCGGTAGTAGGGGAAGAAAACTTTGCCAAAAATGGTGGTCAAGCAGTTAGAAAAGCTTGGGATTCTCCTAAATTAAAAGCTGCTGGCAGTCCATCTTCTGGCCAATATGTCTCTAGATGGAGAGTTCGTGTTAACACAAGTGGAAAGAATTTAGGGAATAATTTAGTTCTAAATGATGTTCTACCTCAATTGGATGGTACAGCAAGTATCCAATATATTCCTGAATCATTATTAGTCTATAAAGCCCCTTCGATGACTGAAGGAACTTCAGCAGATGCTGCTGATTTCGTTCTTTTAACAGAGGGAGTTGACTATACAGTTAATTGGGCAGCCGATTATAAGAGCTTCACAATTACATTTAAAGACGGAAGTCAAAAATATTTTGTCACTTACGAAACAACTACACCAAATGATGGAAGCAAGGTAGCCAATATGGTTTCTCTTACAAAAGAAGACGGAGAAGAAATTACTCGTCGCACAAATGTAACAGACACAACTTTTACAGCTACTGCTACATCATTATTCTCAGGAACCATTGAGGCTGCTGGAGCATACACGATTAAACTAGTGAAAGTAGATGCTGTAACTGGTCAGCCAGTAAATGGTGCGGTGTATGTCGTTACAGATCCTAGCGGAGCAACTGTTGAATTGACGACGGACCAAGATGGAAATGCGGTTTCTCAAGCTTTTGACCAAAAGTACGTTGGAAAAGAATTTACTGTAAAAGAGAAAACAGCTCCAGAAGGATATGAATTAGACGCAACAGAATACAAAGTTGTTTTAGGAGTAGAACGTAGTCTTCTCAAATTGAAAGATCAACCAAAAGAAGTGACAACAACAACCACTACGACTACTACAACAACGACAACAACAACTGCTTCTACTACTGAAGCAACGACAACAACACAATCAACAACCACAGAAGCGACTACAACAACTCAACCAACGACTACTGAAGCAAGTACAACTACACAAACAACTACTACAGAAGTGACTACACAAGCACCAACTACTGAAGTAACAACTACAGAAAGTACTACTAGTGAAGTTACTACTTTAGATACTACGACAGCTCTTTCTTCTGAAGAACCTTCTACAACAGAAGATAAAAAAGAAGAACTTCCAAATACTGGTACAGGAAGTCAAGGCTTCTACATTATCGGAGGAATTGTTTTACTAGCAGCAGCTGCTGGATTATTATTCTTTGCAAAAAATAAAAAAGATGATCAATAATAGTATGAAAGACTGACAGTTATACTGTCGGTCTTTTTTATTTGGACTTGCAAATGATAAGGTTGAATATAGAAGTACTGAGGAGTAAAATAGAAGTAGGAAAAGAATATATGGATGGAGGGATTTTCAATGGAAAAACTGATGTCTTACTTCTATAAATTAGTTGCAATTGTGACCATCCTCTATTTAATGATTACAATCTACTTAATGAGTTTAGGAGATTCTTTAATCACTCGTGAAGGATGGTATGTCATTATCCTAAGTAGTTTTATTCTTGTGATTGTTTTTGGCCTAGAATATGCACGCAGGAGGTTCCCAGATAGCCTTTTTGAATTAATGTTGAATACGATCGGAATGCTTTGTATAGGCTGGTTGATGTTTGTTGTCCGTGCTTTTGGGGTTACTGTCAACAACCACGCAAGTAGTCTTCAGTTGAATAGTGTATTTCAACAAATCATTTCGGGATTCGAATGGAGTCGCTTAGTACTATTTATTTTAAGTATTGCTTTTGTGATTGGAAATGGGATTCGCTATTTAAAACAGTCTAAACTAGTAACTCATTCATAATCTTCTTAAAACGGGACGTGAGAACGTTCCGTTTTTACTTTTTTTGAAAAGGTTGATATAATAAGAACAAATGTTCGTTTTCAGGTGGAGGTATAGATGCGAAAAATATTACATGTGGATATGGATGCTTTTTTCGCTTCTGTTGAACAAAGAGAGCACCCAGAGTGGAGAGGAAAACCAGTTATTGTTGGAGGAAAACCCAATGAAAGAGGAGTCGTCTCAACTTGTTCATACGAAGCACGAGCTTTTGGTGTTCGATCTGCGATGCCTACAGCAAAAGCCATGAAACTATGTCCAAAAGCGATTCTTACTCCAGGAAACTATTCTTTGTACAAAGAGATATCCTCTCAAGTTCGTGAAGTGTTTAAATCCTTTACGAATATGATAGAACCACTTTCGATTGATGAAGCTTATTTAGACGTAACCAATAATAGTAGGGGGATTGCTTCTGCCACTTTAGTAGCACACTTGATTCAAAAGGAAGTGTATGAAAAGACTGGACTTACTTGTTCTGTGGGCGTGTCTTTTAATAAGTTCTTGGCTAAAATGGCCTCAGGTTATCAAAAGCCTTCTGGAATTACAGTGATTACACCTGAAAACGCACAAGAATTTATTCGGACTATTCCAATTGGAGATTTTTATGGGGTTGGAAAAGTGAGTGCCGAAAAGCTTAGAAGAGCAGGAATTGAAACGGGAGAAGACTTGCTTCATTTATCGAAAGCAGAATTAGAAAGTAGATTTGGAAATTTAGGACCTAGGTTATATGCACAGGTAAGAGGAATCTCGAATGATCAATTGACTTTGTATCGAGAAAGAAAATCCATGGGTTCAGAAAGAACTCTTATCAAGGATACGACAGATCATGGTATTTTGAGTGAGTATTTAGAAAAGTTTTCTCTTGAAATAGCGAGCATGCTACAGAAAAGAGCATTAGCATCTCGTACAATTTCCTTAAAATTAAGAGATTCTAATTTTAATACAACAAGTAAAAGTGTTACATTACGGGACTATTTTAATAAAAAAGAAGAAATTCTTCAGCTTGCATTGCAACTATTTGAAGAAATGATGGATGAAAAGCCAATTCGTTTGATTGGGCTAAGTGTTTCGCATTTAGAAAAGACAGATAAAATTTATAAACAATTAAAACTGTTTTAATAAATTAGTACAGTTCTAAAAGCGAAACTAGTACAGTTTGCAAGTGAAAACAATAGGTTCATTTGCTGAAAATAGATGAAAACAGATAAAGAGATGAACAAATCGGAATAAAAAAAGACTTTATAAAGCGTAACAAAATAGAACTTTATTCACAAAGTTAACAGAAACGCTCTATAAAGTCTTCTTTGCTTGCATAATTCACAAAAGTTTGTTAAATTATTATACGATAGCAGAGGGAATAGTACAGTTTTAACTACCTGTTTTGTCTGTGAAGCACAATTTCTTATAGAAAAGGGGAAAAAAGAAGTATGGCAACGAAGAAAAAATTCAATCTCGATGCACTTTTCACACCAAATAACACGAACTTTGAAATGGTTCAAGTGTTAGACGCAGAAGGAAAAGTTGTAAATCCTGACTTAGTACCAGATTTATCTGACGACGAATTAGTTGAATTAATGACAGATATGGTATGGTCTCGTATTTTACACGAACGTTCAACTGCATTAAACCGTCAAGGACGTTTAGGTTTCTATGCTCCAACAGCTGGACAAGAAGCTTCTCAATTAGCTTCAATTAAAGCAATTGAAAAAGAAGACGTTCTTTTACCTGGTTACCGTGATGTACCTCAATTAGTAAAACACGGTTTACCATTATCACAAGCATTCTTATGGTCTCGTGGACATGTTGCAGGTAACATGTACCCAGAATCATTAAAAGCTTTACCACCACAAATCATTATCGGTGCACAATATGTTCAAGCAGCAGGTGTTGCATTAGGTTTACAAAAACGTGGTAAGAAAAACGTTGCAGTAACTTATACTGGTGATGGAGGATCTTCACAAGGGGACTTCTACGAAGGAATTAACTATGCTGGTGCATACAAATCACCTGCAATCTTCTTTATCCAAAATAATGGTTGGGCTATTTCAACTCCTCGTGAGTTACAAACAGCTGCTCCAACATTAGCTCAAAAAGCTGTTGCTGCTGGTATCCCTGGTATCCAAGTAGATGGTATGGACCCATTAGCAGTTTACGCTGTAACTAAAAAAGCTCGTGAATACGCAGTTGCCGGAAACGGTCCTGTGTTAATCGAAACAATCTGCTTCCGTTATGGTCCTCATACATTATCAGGTGACGATCCAACTCGTTACCAACCAGAAGGAATTCAAGATGAATGGGCTAAGAAAGATCCATTAATTCGTTTCCGTAACTACCTAACAGCTAAAGGCTTATGGTCAGAAGAAAAAGAAAACGAAGTAATCGAAGCGACTAAAGAAGAAATCAAAGAAGCTATTAAAGAGGCTGACAAACAACCTAAACAAAAAGTTTCATTCTTCTTAGAAACAATGTTTGAAGAACCAACAAACGTTATTAAAGAACAAATCGAACACTTTAAAGCAAAGGAGAATAAATAATTATGGCACAAATGACAATGATTCAAGCCATCACTGATGCATTGGCTGTTGAATTAAAACGTGATGAAAATGTCCTAATTTTCGGGGAAGACGTTGGTAAAAACGGTGGGGTTTTCCGTGCAACTCAAGGACTTCAAGATGAATTCGGTGAAGACCGCGTTTTCAATACTCCTTTAGCAGAATCTGGTATCGGTGGTTTAGCAATCGGTTTAGCTTTAGAAGGTTACCGTCCAGTTCCTGAAATCCAATTCTTCGGTTTCGTATTCGAAGTAATGGATAGCGTGGTAGCTCAAGCAGCTCGTACACGTTACCGTATGGGTGGAACTCGTAACATGCCAATCGTATTCCGTTCACCAATGGGTGGAGGGGTGCATACTCCAGAATTACACTCAGATAACTTAGAAGGTTTAGTAGCTCAATCACCAGGTTTGAAAGTGGTTATCCCTTCAAACCCATACGATGCAAAAGGGTTATTAATCTCAGCTATTCGTGACAACGACCCAGTTGTTTACTTAGAGCACATGAAATTATATCGTTCATTCCGTGAAGAAGTTCCAGAAGGAGAATACACAGTTCCTCTAGGAGTAGCTGCTGTAACTCGTGAAGGTAAAGACGTATCTGTAATTACTTACGGTGCAATGGTTCGTGAAGCTGTTAAAGCTGCTGAAAACTTAGAAAAAGAAGGAATCTCAGTAGAAGTTATCGACTTACGTACTGTTTCTCCATTAGACTTAGACACAATCTTAGCATCAGTTGAAAAAACTGGTCGCGTAGTGGTTGTTCAAGAAGCACAACGTCAAGCTGGTATCGGCGCAATGGTAATGTCTGAAATTTCTGAACGCGCAATCTTAAGTTTAGAAGCTCCTATCGGACGTGTTGCAGCTCCAGATACAATCTTCCCATTTGGTCAAGCAGAAAACGACTGGTTACCAAATGCTAGCGACATTGAAGCTAAAGTTCGCGAAACAGTGAACTTCTAATTTAACAATTTTCATTCTAAAGAGCCTCTCACTTGAGTGTGCTCTTTAGAGTTTTATAAAAATAAGAAGGGATGTACAAGCATGGCTTTCCAATTTAAAATGCCTGATATCGGTGAAGGTATCGCAGAAGGCGAAATCGTAAAAATCGACATTAAAGTCGGAGATACAATTCAAGAAGATGATATTTTATTCGAAGTACAAAACGACAAATCTGTAGAAGAAATTCCTTCTCCAGTAAGTGGTAAAGTATTAGAAGTTAAAGTTCAAGAAGGTACAGTAGCACGAGTTGGCGACATCATCGTAGTTATTGACGATGGTTCAGGACCTGAAGAAGCATCTGCACCAGCAGCGGCTCCAGCGGCAGCACTTGCACCAGCTGCACCTGCAGCATCAAGCACTTTCCAATTCAAATTACCTGACATCGGTGAAGGAATTGCAGAAGGTGAAATCGTTAAAATCGACATCAAAGTAGGCGACACAATTGCTGAAGATGACATTTTATTCGAAGTACAAAACGACAAATCAGTAGAATCTATTCCTTCTCCAGTAGCTGGAACTGTTACAGCAGTTTTAGTATCTGAAGGAACAGTAGCTCACGTTGGTGATGTAATTGTTGAAATCGCAACAGAAGGCGGTTCTCACGCACCTGCAGCAGCGGCTCCAGCAGCACCTGCAGCACCTGCAGCAGCTCCAGCGGCACCTGCAGCTCCAACTGGAGTTCCAGCAGCAAGCAACCCTGGTAAATTAGTATTAGCAATGCCTTCAGTTCGTCAATATGCACGTGAAAAAGGTGTTGATATTACAGCAGTAGTTCCAACTGGTAAAGGTGGACGCGTAACTCGTGAAGACATCGATAACTTCGGTGGCGCACCAGTGGCAGCTCCTGCAGCAGCTCCAGCATCAGTAGAAGCTCCAGCAGCATCAGCAGCACCAGCTCAAGCATCTGCACCAGCAGCGGCTCCAGCTCCAGCTAAACCATTCGTTGGATCAGCAGAACGTGAAGAACGCGTTAAATTAACTCCAATGCGTAAAGCAATCTCTAAAGCAATGGTTAACAGCAAACATACTGCACCACACGTTACATTACATGACCAAGTTGAAGTTTCTAAACTTTGGGATCACCGTAAGAAATTCAAAGATGTTGCAGCTGCACAAGGTACTAAATTAACATTCTTACCTTACGTTGTTAAAGCTTTAGCAGTAGCAATGAAGAAATTCCCAGTATTGAATGCTTCTATCGATGACGCATCTCAAGAAATTGTATACAAAAACTACATCAACATCGGTATCGCTACAGATACAGATTTAGGTTTATTCGTTCCAAATATCAAAGATGCGAATACTAAGAGCATGTTCGGTATTGCAGATGAAATTAACGCATTAGCTGCAAAAGCTCATGAAGGTAAATTAACAGCTGCTGAAATGGGACAAGGAACAATTACAATCTCTAACATCGGTTCAGTAGGTGGCGGTTGGTTCACTCCAGTTATCAACTACCCTGAAGTTGCGATTTTAGGTGTTGGTACAATCGTTCGCGAACCAGTAATCAACGAAAACGATGAAATCGTAATCGGACGTAACATGAAATTATCATTAAGCTTTGACCACCGTATCGTGGACGGCGCAACTGCTCAAAAAGCTATGAACGAAATCAAACGTCTATTAAACGATCCAGAATTATTATTAATGGAAGCTTAATTCATTAAACAGTTAGGAACGACGTAGACGCGTGTTTACGTCGGTTCCTTATTTGAAAACTTTTAAGAGGTGAAAAAAATGGTAGTAGGCGATTTCGCTATTGAACTAGATACAGTCGTAATCGGTGCCGGCCCTGGTGGATATGTTGCAGCTATTCGTGCAGCACAAGAAGGTCAAAAAGTTGCGATTATCGAGAAAGAATATATTGGTGGTGTCTGCTTAAACGTTGGATGTATTCCTTCTAAAGCATTGATTGCTGCTGGACATCATTACCAAGAAGCACAACACTCAGAAGTATTTGGTGTGACTGCTAAAGAAGTTGTTTTAGACTTCGCAAAAACTCAAGAATGGAAAGATAACCAAGTTGTTAAGAAATTAACTGCTGGTGTTGAGTACTTATTAAAGAAAAACAAAGTTGAAATCATTCGTGGAGAAGCTTTCTTAGTAGACGAACACACTTTACGTGTTGTGACTGAAGACAGCGCTCAAACATACTCATTCAACCATGCTATCGTAGCTACTGGTAGCCGTCCAATCGAAATCAAAGGTTTCAAATTTGGCGGACGCGTGATCGATTCAACTGGTGGTTTAGGTCTTAAAGAAGTTCCTAAAAAATTAGTTGTTATCGGTGGTGGAGTTATCGGTTCAGAATTAGGTTCAGCATATGCTAACTTAGGTTCAGAAGTGACAATCCTTGAAGGTGCTCCAAGCATCCTTTCAATGTTTGACAAAGACATGGTTAAACTTGTTGAAGATAACATGGCTAAAAAAGGTGTTACTATCGTAACTAACGCAATGGCTAAAGAAGCTGTTGACAACGGTGACAGCGTAACTGTTAAGTACACAGTTGACGGTAAAGAAGAAGCGGTTGAAGCGGATTACGTAATGGTTGCTGTAGGTCGCCGTCCTAATACAGATGAATTAGGTTTAGACGTTGCTGGTGTTGAAATGACTGAACGTGGTTTAGTAAAAGTTGATAACCAAGGACGTACAAACGTTAAAAATATTTTTGCTATTGGTGATATCGTTCCTGGACCAGCTTTAGCTCATAAAGCAAGCTACGAAGGAAAAATCGCTGCAGAAGCAATCTCAGGTAAAGCAGTGGCTGTTGACTACCGTGCAATGCCATCTGTTGCCTTCACTGATCCAGAGTTAGCTTCTGTTGGATACACACAACAACAAGCTAAAGATGCTGGTTTACAAGTGAAAGCTTCTAAATTCCCATTATCAGGAAATGGTCGTGCATTATCATTGAACGCTACTGAAGGTTTCGTTCGTTTAATCACTACTAAAGAAGATAACGTAATCGTTGGTGCTCAAGTTGCCGGCGTGAACGCTTCTGATATCATTGCTGAATTAGGTTTAGCAATCGAAGCTGGAATGAATGCAGAAGATATTGCATTAACAATCCACTCACATCCATCATTATCAGAAGTAGTTATGGATACTGCAGAATTAGCATTAGGTATGCCAATTCACGTTTAATTTTCATATTAATGAACTTAGAGGACTCGAATTTTCGGGTCCTTTTTTGTTGTTGTTAAAGAAAAGATGACGTAGTTTTCGTTTTAAACCCGAACAATTATCTGAATGAAGTTTAAAATATTTGTGGTTTCCTCCTGGATAGCTTGATTGGAGTGGGGGTTATCGCTTATAATGAAGCGTATAAGACCGAATGAAGGAAAAGATTCATCCTCCTCCATTCATCGAACCTTTATGTAAACGAAGGGGGATGTTTCATGTCAGAGGACAAGAAATTTAAGGATTCCTACGTACTTTGTATCGGTGGAATGAACGTAGACAAGAAAGTTCAATTGCTCGAAAATCTCGTGCTCGAAACGAGCAATCCAGTAGTCTCATCACTGAGTGCAGGCGGTGTTGCCAGAAACATTGCTGAAAATTTAGGACGACTAGGACTTTCTGTTAAGATGTTATCGGTAGCAGGAGATGACGAAAGTTTTACATGGCTTGAAAGAGAAACGAAAGACATTATTGATTTTTCATTAGTTGACCGACTGTCAGGAAAAATAACGTCGAATTATACAGCGATTTTGGACCTTCAAGGTGATATGTGTCTTGCTTTAGCAGATATGACCATTTGTGAGGAGATGACACCTCAGTGGCTCACTTCGCATGAAGAAGCGGTGAAAAAAGCAGCGCTCGTCATTGCGGATCTCAATCTTCCTCAAGAAACATTAGCAGCGCTTATACAGTTAACAAATGAAGGAAAAATTCCACTTGCCATTATTCCAGTAAGTGGACCTAAGATGAAACGAATCCCAGACAATTTACAAGGAGTGACTTGGATTGTCGTGAATGAAGATGAGTCAAAAACAAGGTACGGCGAACACGAACTTCCTGAACTGGCTATATTGTGGCAGAAGGATGGTGTTGAAAATATCGTTATTACAAAAGGAACGAAATGTGGTGTTTTTGCAGATGTTACAGGGATCGTAAAGACTTTTACACCGATTAAAGCAGAGCAAGTCTGTGATGTGACAGGAGCAGGAGATTCATTTTCTTCTGGAGTGCTTTACGGAGCTCTTAAGGGGGCTAGCTTGGAAGAATCGATAGGATACGGATTAACGAATTCGTACTATACGGTCCAAGCTATTGAAACTGTTCGAAAAGACTTAAACGCTAAGTCATTTGAAAAAGAATATCAACAATTAAAGGAAAGAGGTTTATCATGAATCCATTATTATCAATCAGCAAGGAAGTACAACACGCATTAGACAACAACCTACCAGTCGTAGCGTTGGAATCAACCATTATTTCACACGGAATGCCATATCCACAAAACGTTGAAATGGCTAAAACGGTAGAACAAATTATCCGCGACAATGGCGCTGTTCCAGCAACTATCGCTATCATGGATGGAAAATACAAAATTGGTTTAGAAGAAGCTGACCTAGAACGTTTAGCTAAAGAGAAACCAGTCGCAAAAGTATCTCGCCGTGACTTAGCTGAAACATTTGCAAAAGGTGTTTTAGGAGCAACTACAGTAGCAACAACAATGATTGGTGCGCACTTAGCTGGAATTAAAGTATTCGTAACTGGCGGTATCGGTGGGGTTCACCGTGGCGTTGAAGAAACAATGGATATCTCAGCCGACTTAGATGAATTAGGACAAACCCCAGTCACAGTTGTCTGCGCTGGTGCAAAAGCGATTCTTGATTTACCACGTACTCTTGAATATTTAGAAACAAAAGGAGTGCCAGTAGTAGGTTACCAAACAGACTACTTACCAGCATTCTACACTCGTACATCTGAGTACAAATTAAACAGCCGAGTTGAATCAGCTAAAGAAGTTGCTGAAATGATTCGTTACTCTGAATTACTAGACCTTAAAGGTGGTATCTTAGTCACAAACCCAATTCCATCTGAACACGAAATTCCACACGAAAAAATCGATGCAATTATCGATCAAGCGGTTCGTGAAGCAGACGAAAAAGGTGTTCACGGAAAAGACAGCACACCATTCTTATTAGCGAAAATCGTTGAGTTAACAGGCGGGGAAAGCTTGAAGACAAACATTCAGCTTGTTTATAACAACGCGAAGCTTGGTGCGCAAATCGCAAAAGAATACCAAGAAGGAAAATAATTCAGTACTTAAAAGTACTCTTATGGATTACTCTGTATCCTTACGGATATCTTCATATTAGCGATAACGGGGCATCGCTTCGAGCCAAAGGTCTCTCACCTTTAAAGCCTCAAAGAGGGCGTATGGATTCAAAATCCTACGCCCTCTTAGCACAGTGGTTGAATGGAATGAGTTTCGCTGTAAACAGCTATCTCATTCCTATTCAACTTTGTGGGGGAAAGAAAACGAAATGCCATAGATACAATGTATCTATGGCATTTCTGTCTTTCTCCCTCGTTTTGATGCACTTCCTGTCACTGCAACTACAAAATCCGTGGATACGACGTAATCCATAAATGAATGTATTTCTTTTGTGGTTTGTGCCCAAAGGAAAGAGACTCGTGCTTTTTGAGTTATAGAGTGCAACGACTTATTTTAGAAGAGTGCTATAAACAAATTAAACTGAAAAGCAGTTTTAAAATTTGAGTTATTGTCTCAAATTTTCGAGGAATCAACCTATTTAGTAAATTCTGTAAGAGTAGGATTAAACCATATAAAGCACCAAGAAGATGATGACTGAGAATCTGACGGATGTCATCGTCGTAGTAATGGGAAAGTGCATTAAATGCGAATTAGCAGGAGTTAGAAATGTTTTTCTTACTCCTGCTTTGAGGCTTTAAAGGCGAAAGACGTAAGGCTTGAGCCGGTGCCCCTTTACAACGACAATGAAAAAATCCGCAAGGATTCTCAGGAATCATCTTCTTTATTAAAAAGTTTTTTTATGCATAAATGGAAACTCTTGCAGAAAAAGTGTATACTAAATAGGTATGATTGTGAGGTGGCGAAATGGCCAATTATAGTTATCCAATTGATTTGGAATGGTCGCATGAAGAGATGAATAAAGTCATCAAACTTTGGAATGCGGTCGAAGAGGCTTACGAAAAAGGAATCCAAGTAGAAGTTTTCAAAAAAGCCTACCAAGAATTTAAAACGGTAGTTCGTAGTATCGGTGAAGAGAAGAGACTTGGCCGTGAATTCGAGGAAGTAAGTGGATATAGCCTTTATCGTGTTGTCCAAGCAAGTAAAAACGCAACAAAAATTATTCGTATGGAAGGATTGAAAAAATAATGGATTTATTAGCAACACACTTATTAGTAAATGACTGGATTATGGAGGCTGGACAAAAAATCCGTCACAGCTTTGGGGAACCATTAAAAGTAGATACAAAAACAAGCCGTAACGACTTAGTAACAAACGTGGATAAAGAAATCGAACAATTCTTTATCGCAAAAATTCGTGAACAATTCCCAACACACAAAATCATGGGAGAAGAAGGTTTCGGTGACGAATTAACTTCAATGGATGGTTACGTTTGGTTAATCGACCCAATCGATGGCACATTGAATTTCGTGAAACGTCAAGAAGACTTCGGGATTATGATTGCTTTATATAAAGATGGTGTAGGTCTATTAGGTTACATTTACGATGTAATGCGCGATCGCTTCGTATACGGTATTAAAGATTATGGTGCGTACTGCAATGGTCGTCGTCTTTCAACTCCTGAAATCCACAGTATTGGCGACAGCTCAATCAACGTGAATGGATTTATGTTATTAGAAGCGACTGAAAAAGAAGCTGAAATGATTCGTAAAGCAATGGTTACTCGTACTTACGGAGCTTCTTCGATTGAGCATATTCAAGTGATTTTAGGAAAATCTGTAGCGTATGTTTCAACATTATTAGCTCCTTGGGATATCGCACCAGGAATGGTGATTGCTAAAGAACTAGGATTACACTACAGTACAGTTGACGGAAAAGAAGTAGACTTCTTAGTTCCTAACAAAAAGACAACAGGTGTTATCTGTTCTAAAAATATTGCTGACGAAATTATCGCAGCATTTAAATAAGAATGAGTGGAGGGGCGTAAGTGATTACGCCTCTTTCTTTTAAAGGAGAACGTATGAATATTGCAGTTTATTGTGCGGCAAGCCAAAGTAATTGCCCTGCATTTGATACAAAAACAGAAGAACTAGGCAAATGGATGGCCAAACACAACCACACGCTCGTTTATGGTGGTGGAAATACGGGGCTCATGGGAGTCGTTGCGACTGCCGTGATGAATGAAGGCGGCGAAGTGATTGGTGTGATGCCGCAGTTCTTTGTAGACCGTGAAATTGCGAAACAAGATATCACGAAACTTCATATTGTCGACACGATGTCGCAGCGTAAAAATCAGATAATCGCACTTAGTGAAGTGTACATTGCGCTTCCTGGTGGTCCGGGAACTCTTGAAGAAATCTCTGAGGTCGTTTCTTGGGTACGTGTTGGCCAAACCAATGGCATTTGTATCTTCTATAATATGGAAGGGTACTATGATCATTTAGAAGCCTTTTTTGATATAATGGTGGAAAAGAACCTGCTAAGCAAAGAAGACAGAAGACAAATTCATTTTGTGAAAACTTTGGCGGAAATCGAAGTAATTATTGGGTTGGTATCAGTTTAAATTTCGAGTGCATTTACTTAAAAATCGATTTTATGTTTTGTATAATTTACTTAGTGAATAAAAAGTAAAGTTGTTATCCATCGTTAAATAGAGAGGGGAATGAGCTAATGATGAAGTCGATTAGTAAGGTCTACCAGTATTTGTCTTTTATCTGTTTATTGATTCAATTTCTATTCGCAATCTATTTCTATAATCAAAGTGGCGTATTTTTTCAAGAAGGAGTACTAATACTGTTTCAATCCTTGACTGGACTGTTGGTGATTGGAATAGTGCAACGAAGTAACAGGCAACACGATTGGCTAATTGGAGTAGGGGAAGCTTTAATCCTTCTTTTACTATTTTATCAAATCTATGCCAGTCATATTATGATTGTGGATGCATTTGTGGATAGTACCCTTCCACTTTTTTTACAAGAAGTTTTTGGGATTTGTAGTAAACTAGTTCTTTTGATGATGGGATGGAGTATTCTTCAACTGTTGATGCAGTTTGGTAGAATGTTCTGTGTAAAAAGGGTGACAACAAAATAAATCGAATGTAGTTCTATTATTGGAGTGGAAAAGTAAGCCGGAATGATGCAAGTTCTGGTGGAAGTTCTACTCCGTTTTTTGTTAGCGTAATACCCCTAACTTTGCTATAATAAAGGATATGAGTTTAAGGGAGGGCAACGAATGGAATTAGAAAAAACAACGCAAATGAACTTGCTTGTAGAGTTCTATGGCAGCCTTTTAACCGATAAACAACTCGAATATATGGAGCTCTATTATGGGGATGATTATTCGCTTGGTGAAATCGCCGAAGAATTTGACGTGAGCCGTCAAGCAGTATATGATAATATCCGCCGCTCGGCAAAGTTATTAGAAAATTACGAAGAGAAATTGCATCTGGTTGCTGATTTCTATAAACGCCAAGAGCACTATGATGAATTAGAAAAAGAAATTCAAAAGAACTATCCTGAGGCAACACAGCTTGCTTCAATCGTTTCAAAATTACAAGAGATGAATAAATAAACTCAAGGAGTGAAAATATGGCATTCGAAGGATTATCAGATCGCCTGCAAAATGCGATGACTTCCGTTTCACGAAAAGGAAAAATTACGGAAGCTGACTTAAAACAAATGATGCGTGAAGTGCGTCTTGCGCTTTTAGAAGCCGACGTTAACTTCAAAGTTGTAAAAGACTTCGTACGTAAAATGAACGAACGTGCATTAGGTGCCAATGTGCTTGAAGCATTATCACCAGCACAACAAGTCGTTAAAATCGTTAACGAAGAATTAACAGAATTAATGGGGGGCGAACAAGCGCCGTTTCGTTTTGAAGCTAAACCGCCAACGGTAGTAATGATGGTCGGTCTACAAGGGGCCGGTAAAACAACGACTGCTGGTAAACTCGCTTCTTTCATGGCGAAACATGAAAAGAAACGCCCATTACTCGTTGCTGCCGATGTGTATCGTCCAGCCGCGATTGACCAATTACAAACATTAGGAAAACAATTAAACTTCCCAGTGTTCTCACTTGGAAATCAAGTAAGCCCAGTAGAAATCGCAAAACAAGCCATTGAAAAAGCGAAAATTGATGGTCGCGACTTAGTGATTATCGATACGGCCGGTCGTTTGCATATTGACGAAACCTTGATGGAAGAATTACAAAACATCAAGGCAGTTGCAAATCCAAGTGAAATCTTACTCGTTGTCGACTCAATGACAGGGCAAGATGCCGTAAACGTTGCTCAAACATTTAACGAACGTCTGGATATTACAGGGGTTATCCTTACAAAACTTGATGGGGACACTCGTGGTGGTGCGGCTCTATCTATCCGTTCAGTAACTGGAAAACCAATTAAATTTACAGGTCGTGGGGAAAAATTAGAAGACTTCGAAATCTTCTACCCAGAACGTATGGCTTCTCGTATTCTTGGTATGGGGGACATGATGACCCTTATCGAGAAGGCACAACAAGACTTCGATGAAGCAAAAGCGCAAGAGATGGCGGATAAAATTAAAGCCAACACTTTTGACTTTAATGACTTTATCGACCAATTAGACCAAGTGAATAAGATGGGACCACTAGAAGACATCTTGAAGATGATTCCAGGGCTAAATAAAATGGCTGGTCTAAACGACTTAAAAGTGGATCCAAAAGATACAGCTCGTATGAAAGCTATCGTCTTATCAATGACTCCACAAGAGCGTGAAAATCCAGATATCTTATCACAAGCTCGTCGTAAACGTATTGCGGCAGGTTCGGCTCGTCCATTAGCAGAAGTGAACCGTTTAATCAAACAGTTCAACGAGTCTAAGAAAATGATGAACCAAATGTCTAATGGTAATATGAAAGGCCTAGAAGGCATGATGAACCAAATGGGCATGGGTGGACGTACGAATAAACTTGCTCAAATCGGTATGCAACAATACGCACGCCGTCAAAAACAAAATAAATTGAAAAAATTAAAGAAAAAACGTTAGGAAACAGCGTTATAAAATAATAAAAACCGCAACATCTTACTAAACACGTAAGGTTGCGGTTTTTATTATGGTGAAGATAACGCAAAGAAAGGAGAACTCAATGGGAAATCAAACGAAAACATGGCATGTCATTCCAGCGGTAGTCGCAACTGCGATTATGAGCTTTTGTGGTGTGCTGATTGAAACCGCAATGAACGTTACCTTCCCAACATTGATGACAGAATTCAATACAGATTCTTCAGGGATTCAATGGGTAACAACAGGATACTTACTGGCTATTGCCATTGTCGTGCCGATTACGGCGTATTTAACACGAAACTACACAATTCGCCAACTCTTCTTGGCAGCGAACCTTTTATTTATCGGTGGGGTCTTAATTGACTGTATTTCACCAAACTTAGCGATTTTATTACTCGGACGCTTTATGCAGGGGATTGGAACAGGAATTGCACTTCCACTAATGTTCCATATCGTATTGACAAAAGTACCTTTGCACCAACATGGAACAGTGATTGGAATTGGAGGAATGACGACCGCTCTTGCGCCACCAATCGGACCAACATTTGGTGGTGTCGTCTCAAGTATGTTTGGATGGCGTGCGATTTTCTATGCATTGATTCCATTCCTAATTTTCTCATTAGTGATGGGACTTTGGGCGATTCAAGCGGAAGAGTCACCAAAGAAACAACCATTCAACTTTATGGCGTTTGTAACGTTAGGGATTGGGCTCGCAAGTTTACTGATGGCGATTGAACATTTATCCGTCATCTACCTTGGAGTAGTAGTTGTGGCCTTTGCTGCATTCTTTTACTTTAACCAAGTGAATCCACTCTTATCGTTTAAACCATTCAAGCTTGTTCGCTTTAATGCGACACTTTATATCGTGTTAGCTTTCCAAGCAGTCGTCTTAGGTTTATCGTTTATTTATCCAAACTTTATTCAATTAGCGTGGGGAGAAACAGCCACAGTGGCTGGGCTCTTCATGTTCCCTGGGGCTGCGATGGTTGCGGTATTATCTGTTGTGTCGGGTCGTTGGTATGATAAATCAGGCCCGCTAAAGCCAATCTTAACGGGATTAGTATTTGCGGTTGTTGGGGGAGTAGCCATCAGCGTCTTCTTCCCAGGGTTAACGATTTATCCACTCTTAGCGCTAAACGTAATCTTTATGACAGGGATTGGATTTGTAATGGGAAGCAATGTGACCTATTCGTTAGCGCAATTAAATTCAGAGATTCAAGCAGATGGGAATAGTATTGTGAATACATTGCAACAGTTCACTGGTGCGATTTCAACAGCTGTTATCGCACGTATTTTCAGCTCTTTTGATTCCAACTTAGTAACAGCAGGACAAATCAGTGTCATCTTTGTAACGACACTTGCGGTGATCGCCCTTGTTGTTTTCTTGTGGATTTATCCGCAAACGCAAAAGAAAAATTAAAATAGTGAGGCAATCCTTTTCTACTGGGAGAAGGGTTGCCTTTTTTAGTACTTATCATATGAAATGAAAAGAGGACTATAGTACAATAGATAGACGTGTGAAAGGAGAGCAAAATGTATTTACTAAAGAAATTATCGTGGTTTTTTAAATTAGAGTGGAAACGATATGCTATCGGGATTCTTGCATTATCTCTTGTTAGTGTACTGAATCTGATTCCACCAAGAGTGATTGGGGAAGTTGTCGATGCCATTGACCTGAAGACCTTAACAACATCGTCTTTACTATGGAACTTATTGCTGTTACTCCTTTCAGCAGTAGCCATGTATGGCCTTCGTTTTGTATGGAGACTGTTCATCTTCGGGACTGCAAACTCGCTAGGACAGAGACTTCGCAATCGTCTATACGATCACTTCACAAAGATGTCTCCAAGTTTCTATCAAAAGTACCGTTCTGGAGATTTAATGGCTCATGCCACCAATGACGTGAGTGCTGTTGTCATGACTGCTGGTGGAGGTGTCATGTCGGCTGTCGATGCTTCGATTACAGCGCTAGTGACGCTAGCGACGATGTTCTTTGTGCTCGATTGGCGTGTGACGCTCGTTGCGATTATTCCATTGCCGCTACTGGCGATTGCGACAAATATTGTAGTTCGTGCGGAACATCAAAGTTTCAAAGAATCGCAAGAAGCTTTCTCACTGCTGAATAACCATGTAAACGAGAGTGTTTCTGGGATTAAAGTTACCAAATCTTTTGGATATGGAGAAAAAGAAACGGCGTCATTTTGGCAAACGAACCAAGATGCATGGAAGAAGAATAATCATGCTGCGAAATTTAATAATCTATTCGATCCAATCGTTCTTATTTTCGTGGGACTTAGCTACTTAATTAGCCTGGGGTATGGTGGGTATTTAATCCAACAGGGCGAATTTACGGTAGGAGAAATGATTACCTTCATGACATATCTAGATATGCTTGTATGGCCGCTTCAAGCCATTGGTTGGCTCCTAAATATCGGTCAACGTGCAAGCATCTCGTATCGTCGTATTGAAACATTAATGGACGAGACAAGCGAAGTAAAAGAAGCTCCTCACGCACTTCCGATTACAGAAGTACGTGAGATTGATGTCGATATCCATAACTTCCAATACGAAGATGTGCCAACATTAGAAGATGTAGCATTTCACCTTCGTCAAGGGCAAACGCTTGGGATTGTAGGCCCAACAGGTTCTGGAAAATCAACGCTCTTAAAATTATTCCTTCGTCAATATGATGCCGGAAAAGAAGAGATTTTAATGAATGGCCACTCGATTCAAGACTATCGCATGAAGGATTTGCGTGCGCTTATGGGATATGTGCCTCAAGAACAGATTTTATTTGCAATGTCGATTAAAGACAATATCCGTTTTGGAAATCCAACACTTCCTGATAAAGCAGTGATAGAAGCTACTAAAATCTGCGGACTGTATGACGATATTATGGCGATGCCTGAAGGGTTCGATACGTTAATCGGGGAGAGGGGTGTCCTTTTATCAGGCGGTCAAAAACAACGTCTATCGATGGCACGCGCGCTCGTTGTGAATCCTGAAATTCTCATGCTAGATGATTCGTTATCGGCTGTTGATGCGAAGACAGAGCATTTAATTTTAGAAAACTTGAAACGTGAACGTAGCGACAAAACGACAATGATTACAGCGCATCGTCTATCAGCGATTGTGCATGCGGACCTGATTATTGTGCTCCAAGATGGACGTATTGTGGAAAAAGGAATGCATGAAGAATTAATGGCGCTTGGTGGATGGTATGCCAAAACTTACGACCGTCAACAGCTTGAAGCGACACTTGAGGAAGGGGGAGACGCAGTTGAACATGAAGACCTTTAATCGACTCATCGCCTACTTATGGCGTTATAAGAAGTCGAGTACGATTGCGATTTTATTTATCCTCTTATCCAGTGTGACCGCAACGGTAATTCCGCTGATGGCTCGTTATTATATCGATACGTATATTGATAATGGCGTATGGAATGAAGGGTACTGGATCCTGATGGTTTACTACTCATTATTCTTGTTACGTGTTCTACTCACGTATATCGGAACCTATGCTTTTAGTTATGTATCCAACAGTGTTGTTCGCGATTTGCGTCAAGAGGCCTTTACCAACATGCAAAAACTCAATATGACGTATTTTGATACAACACCAGCAGGGGCTATCGTGTCGCGTTTAACGAACGATACACAGGCAGTTAGCGATATGTTTAGCTCAATTTTCTCGACGTTTTTAAGCACCATATTTATCGTTGTGGCGACATTATCAGCGATGTTTAGTATGAATGTTGGCCTTACGATTTTAATGATTCTGTTTATTCCGGTGATGTTTGCATCCGTTAAAATTTATAACCATTTATCTCACAGCGTAATTCGTAAGACGCGTGAGAAGCTCAGTGAGATTAACGTGAAGCTTGCAGAAAGTATTGACGGGATGAAGATGATACAGGCCTTTAATCAAGAAGAACGTTTAAGACGTGAATTCGAACAGATTAACGAGGAACATGTGCAATTCTCGAATCGTTCGATTAACGTGAACAGTTTGTTCCTTCGCCCAGCGATGTCACTTTTGAAGCTCGTTGCCTATGCGGTCATTATTTTATACTTTGGCCTTACATGGGAAATAGCAGGAGTGACTGCTGGGGTGATGTACGCCTTTATTCAATTCTCGAATCAGTTATTTAATCCATTAATCGATGTGACACAAAACTTCTCGATTATTCAAACGTCGATGATTGCAGCAACGCGTGTGTTTGAAGTCATCGATAATACCGATTATGAACCTGAACAACTTGGGAAGGTTACTGAGATTAAAGACGGGAAGATTGAATTTAGAAACGTTACTTTCTCTTATGACGGGAAACGAAATGTACTTAAGAATATTAATTTTGTGGTGAATCCAGGAGAGACCGTTGCCTTTGTAGGGTCGACGGGTTCAGGGAAGTCTTCCATCATGAATCTCTTCTTAAGATTTTATGATTTTAAAGAAGGGGAAATCTTGATTGATGAACTTCCAATTCAACAATATTCAAAAGAAGTTCTTCGCGATAAAATCGGACTCGTACTTCAAGATCCATTCTTATTCCATGGAACGGTTGCTTCTAATATTCGCATGTACCAAGACATCACAGACGAAGACGTGAAGCAGGCGAGTGAGTTCGTAGATGCTCATCATTTTATCGAACAACTTCCACAAGGATATGACCATAAAGTCTCTGAAAAGGGATCAACATTCTCTAGCGGTGAGCGCCAATTAATCGCCTTTGCTAGAACGATTGCGGCCAATCCGAAAATCCTGATTCTGGATGAAGCGACTGCTAATATCGATTCGCAAACCGAAGAAGTCATTCAAACGTCTCTTAAGAAAATGAGAAACGGAAGAACGACCTTAGCGATTGCTCACAGATTGTCGACGATTCAAGATGCAAACCAAATTTTTGTACTCGATAAAGGAGAAATCGTCGAGAGCGGAACGCATACGGAACTCTTAGAAAAAGAAGGACTCTATTATAAAATGTACCAACTCCAAGCTGGGATGATGCAAGAATAACAATCATTAGAAAAGACATAGCGAAAAAACGCTATGTCTTTTTTGCAAGTGTAACAATTTTGTTACGTAACATAATTGTTACATCATAAGTTGGAAAAGTTCAGCTGTATCAAAAATGATTTGTATCAAAATTGATACAAAAGGAGTTTTTGAATTAAAGTTGTATCATCTGTGATACGTATCATGCAGGATACACAGTGCATCAAAAAAATACCTTTGAGAAGACTCTCAAAGGTATTTTGCGTTATTATTTGCGGTTTTGTTTTCCAGCGTTTCTTCCAACTGGTTTATTTTGGCGCTTTGCAAAAGTTTCTTGTTGTGTCGCTTTTTGTGCTGGTTTGCTTGGTGTTTTACGCTCCGGTAAAACGATATTATCATGATTTAACTCTTCGTCAATTTGTGCTTTAATTTTTGGACGTAAGTATGTGTTTTGAATCCAAGATTGTAAGATTTGAATTAAAGCTGAAGCAAAGAAGTAAATACCAACCCCTGCAGGTGATTGGAAAGTCATCATAAACATCATTACTGGTAAAATATAGTTCATAGAACGACTTTGTTTTTTTGTTTCTTCATCCATTCCCATTTGACTTACGAGAGATTGAATGTAGTATAGGGCAGCAGTAGCAATTGCTAAAGGAACAAATTCTTTACCTAGAGCAATTCCCATGAAGTCACTGCTTGAAATCTCGTTAGATAGCAAGATTGCATTATATAATCCGCTCCAAATTGGAAGTGTAATTAATAGTGGAAGACATCCAGAACCAAGTCCGCCCATTAATGAGACGTTATTTAACTTGTATAGATCCATTTGCTCTTGTTGAATTTCTAGTTTTTCTTGAGGAGTTGCTGCTTGTTCTGCACGAGCAGTAATTTCTGCAATATATGGTTTTAAAACTGCCATCTTTTCTTGCTGGACAAGCATTGATTTCATTTGATGGAATTGTGTTGGCATTAAAACCACACGGACTAAAACGGAGACGATAACAATCGCAATAGCATAATTTCCATTAAACATAGAAGCAATTTGATTTAATAACCATTGTGTTGGGACGACTAGATATTCATAGAGCCATCCAACGGGTTGATGATCTGCATTATATTGCACGGTACATCCTGCTAATAGTAGTGGAAGAACAGTTGCAACGAAAAGCAGTTGCGTTTTTTTAGTAAGTTTCATAATCACTTTCCTTTTCATTTAATAACATGACTTATTTTACACGGGTTTCGTTGAAATAGCAATGTTCTTTATATAATTTCAAATTTTGTAAAAAGAGGTGCATCCATCAATGAACATTCTTCGTATCGGTCGACACGTCCGTAAGGAGAAGTGGATGCTTTTACACGTTCAATAAAGCGATTGACAGCGTTTGGCTCTCCTTGAGCTACGGCTAGGACAGAACCATCCATTTTGTTTTGAACCGTTCCAGTAATCTCTAGTTGAATAGCGAGTTGCTGTGTGAAGAAACGGAAGCCAACACCTTGAACTCGTCCCCAGACGCGAATTTGTAGAGTAATCATAGAAATACCTCCTTAAATGATGATTAATTTGTCATCTTTATGAAACAAGATTACCATGATTTCCTAAAATTTGGTATACTAAGATACGAGGTGAAAACATGTTTAAAGTTATTGAAACAGTGGGTCATGATGAACCATGGTGGTTTTTTGAAGACTGGGAAAAGATGATTGTTTCGACAGAAGAGTTTGATGAGATTGAAGAGGCTCTTTGTGCCTATCAGGCTCTCTATCAAAATTTTGAAGATAACTATCCAGAAAAACGTGAGAAAGGATCTTGCTGTGTTGCATTTTGGAACACTGTAGAAACAGATTATTGTGTTCCTTGTGAATGTGACCTTCAGATTTTTCATGGAATTATGATTGTTGATGAAAAAAATCAATTAGTAGACTTGAAAGGAGAAGAACGTGGCTAAACAAACAAAGAAAAAAACGTCTAGAAGCAAAAATACTCAAAACTCAAATCCCTTACTTTCTATAGAAGCGTTAGCGGTATTTTTGATTGTCTATTGTTTATTAGCAATATTTCAACTGGGATTTTTGGGTAAATTTTTTGCAAACGTCATTCGCTTCTTTATAGGAGATTTATTTGTGTTCGGAGGCGTTTGCGGAATCCTTGCTGGATTTGGAATGCTCTTTAGAGGACGAATGCCTAAAATTATTTGGAGATGGACTGTGGCAGCAGTTTGCTCAAGTATTGCGTTACTCCTATTTGTATCCGTAATGACTTATAGTAGCTTTACGAGTTCAGGGTCTCCTTTATTTCAAGAGATGATGAATCGATTTATGGTTGATTTTACATCCAATATGATTTCTCAAAACCTTGGTGGAGGGCTCATTGGTACGCTTTTATATGCGGGAACTTATTTCCTCGTATCGCAATGGGGAACTTATTTATTAGTATTCTTACTTCTAGTATGCAGTGCCTTACTTATTTTTGATATTCATTTAAGTGATGTTATGAATTTTGTTCGAACTCACGTATCCAATCTTTCTCAAAAAATTGCTGAGAAAAAGGCAGAAAAAGAAGCAAAACAAAAAGCGCTTGAAGAAGAGGATTTATATACTCCAAATCCAGAAATCCATCTGGATGAATCTTTACCAGTAGAAGAACCTGTAAAGGAAGAGCGAAAAGAACATTCCTTATTAAACCGAATGAAAAATGCCTTCTTTGATGATTATGAAGATGAATCAATGGTAGATACGGAGCAGGAATTGTATGAACCTGTCTACAGTGAGCCAGTAGTTTCTCCAGAGCCAGTTTCTCCGGTGACACCAGTAGTTTCAACTCCATCGCCAATCGCTTCTAAAACACAAGAAAACTCTATCCAAGAGGAAGCAGAGTTTGAGGATGATGGGGAAGATATTGGAGATTTAGCAATGGGAGGCGAGGAAAATGATGAAGACTATCAATTACCTCCAGTAACCTTACTGAATCCTGTTCAACAATCGGATCAATCAAATGAACGTACGATTGTGGAACGCAATATGCGTATTTTAGAGCGTACGTTTGCAAGTTTTGGGGTGGATGCTAAAGTCATGCCAAACCCAATGCTAGGGCCAGCCGTGACAAAATACGAAATTCAACCAGCAATCGGTGTTAAGGTAAGTAAGATTGTTAACTTGAGTGATGATATAGCTCTAGCACTTGCTGCCAAAGATATTCGTATCGAAGCTCCAATCCCTGGAAAACCTTATGTAGGGATTGAAGTTCCAAATAGCCAAACAAGTTTTGTATCCTTTAGCGATGTCATTCAATCGGCTATTCAATCATCAAAACCATTAGACGTACCATTAGGAAGAGATATCTCGGGTAATGTTCGTCTTTGCGATATTACAAAAATGCCGCATATGTTAATTGCCGGTTCAACCGGTTCGGGTAAATCCGTATGTATTAACGGCATTATCACAAGTATTTTAATGAAGACGAAGCCTCATGAAGTGAAACTGATGATGATTGATCCGAAGATGGTAGAGTTGAATGTGTATAATGGTATTCCTCATCTATTAACACCGGTTGTAACAAACCCTCGTAAAGCTGCGCAAGCCTTACAAAAGGTTGTGGCTGAGATGGAAAAACGTTACGAATTATTTGCTTCAATGGGAATGCGTAATATCGATGGGTATAACGCTCATGTCGAACAATATAACCGTGAAACAGGCGAAAATAACCCAACGCTTCCTTATATCGTCGTGATTGTAGACGAACTTGCGGACTTAATGATGGTTGCAAGTAATGAAGTGGAAGACGCGATTATTCGTCTTGCGCAAATGGCTCGTGCTGCCGGGATTCATATGATTCTAGCAACACAACGTCCATCGGTTGACGTTATCACAGGGATTATTAAAGCCAACGTTCCTTCTCGTATCGCCTTTGCGGTATCTAGTGGTACAGACTCTCGTACGATTATTGATGCTAATGGCGCTGAGAAACTTTTAGGACGCGGGGATATGCTGTATATGCCAATGGGTGAAAATAAACCAATTCGTGTACAGGGTGCATTCTTAACGGATGAAGAAGTCGAACGTATCGTTGATTTCGTGAAAAATCAGCAAGAAGTAGAGTATGATGAAGCGATGATGCCTTCAGAAAACACAACTGCTGCTGGTGGTAGTGAACCTGAAGACGAACTATTCTACGAAGTCATCGAATTATTAAAAGAACAAGAAACGATTAGTACTTCCTACTTACAAAGACGTTTCCGTATCGGATTTAACCGTGCAGCACGAATGATTGACGATTTAGAAGCGCGTGGTTATGTCGGTCCTGCAGATGGAAGCAAAGGAAGAAAAGTGAATGTTCATGTTTTCAGTGAAAATAATGCTTCTGAAACCACTGAAACAAATACTTAGAAATGTAAAACACGAACATTTTTCGATAAAATTACCTCCAATAGAAAGATTTATCTTGCTTTTCATTTTATTTATGATAGAATGACTGTAGTAAATCATTTATTGGAGGTTTTTTATTGTGAAAATTAAGAAGAGTTTTGCTTTATTCGCTTTATCTATTGGTGCAAGTGCTGTATTAGCAGCATGTGGTGGTTCTTCTACTAACTCATCTTCATCATCAAATGCTTCAAATTCAGGTTCAAATGATAATTTTAAAGCCGTTATGGTTTCAGATACTGGTGGTATTGATGACAAATCTTTCAACCAAGGTGCTTGGGAAGGTTTGTTAGAATGGGGTAAAAACAATGGTGGTAAAACAAAAGGCAATGGCGTTGATTACATTCTTTCTAAGTCAGAATCTGATTACACAACAAACCTCAACACAGCAGTGTTAAATGAATATATTATTATTTTTGCTATCGGATTTAAATTACAAAAAGCTGTTGAAGAAGCAGCAAAAGCAAATCCAGAAGCTCACTTTGCAATCATTGATAGTGTGGTAGAACAACCAAACGTAGCTTCTATCAACTATAGAGACCAAGAGGCTGCTTTCCTAGCTGGGGTTTCTGCTGGTTTAACTACAAAAACAAATAAAGTTGCTTTCATCGGTGGAATGCACGGACCAGCGCTTGACAAATTCGAAGCAGGATTCAAAGCTGGTGTTAAAGCTGTAAATCCAAATGCAACTGTTGAAATTCAATATGCTGAATCATTCTCTGATGCAGCAAAAGCTAAATCTTTAGCAGAAGCAATGTACGCTTCAGATTTCGACGTTATCTATGCGGCAGCAGGTGGTGCTGGTTTAGGTGTATTTGCAGCAGCCAAATCTATCGTTGAAACAAATCCAGATCGTAAAATTTGGGTAATCGGGGTAGACCAAGACCAACAAGCAGAAGGTAAGGTCAACGATTCTCGTAATGTTACATTAACTTCAACTTTAAAAGGTGTTAAACAGGCATTAATGAAATTTACGGATGATGCTGCTAAAGGAAACTATCATGGTGGAGAACAAGTGGTATACGGATTATCAGATGATGGTGTTGGTTTAACAGATGGTCAATTAACGGAAGAAGTTAAGGCAAAAGTTGCTGAATATAAGAAAGCAATTATCGATGGAAAACAAGAAGTTCCTGCGAAACCTTAATTAGATTTAACGATTAAAACGAGAGGAGTAGGAGTGGAAGAGAATGGATATTTCTTCACTCCTACTTTTTTATACATAGATCATTTATGAGGTGAGAAGAGTGGTACAAGATACATTTGTGATTGAGATGAAAGGAATCACGAAGAAATTTGGGGATTTTGTTGCGAATAACGAAATTGATTTAACGTTAAAGAAAGGTGAAATCCATGCGTTATTAGGAGAAAATGGGGCAGGAAAATCTACTTTAATGAATATTCTTTCTGGTTTATTAGAACCAACAGAGGGAGAAATTAAAGTCAATGGTGTTCCAACGAAAATTGATTCACCAAATACAGCGAACCGATTGAAAATCGGGATGGTTCACCAACACTTTATGCTAGTGAAGAAATTTTCAGTTGTTGAGAATATTATTTTAGGGAAAGAACAAACTAAATTCGGTTTTATCAATAAAAATACTGTAAAAGAAGAAATTTTGGCGTTGTCTAAAAAGTATCACTTAGTAGTGGATCCAGACGCTAAAATTGAAGACATCTCTGTGGGAATGGAACAAAGAGTGGAGATTCTTAAAACTCTCTATCGTGGGGCAGATATTTTAATCTTCGACGAACCAACAGCTGTATTGACGCCACAAGAAATTGAAGAATTGATTTTAATCATGAAGCAATTAACGAAAGAAGGAAAATCGATTTTCTTAATCACTCATAAAATTAAAGAAATTCAAGCTGTAGCCGATCGTTGTACTGTTATTCGTCGTGGAAATGTCATTGGGACAGTAGAAATGGGAAGTGTTTCTGATCAGGAACTAGCAGATATGATGGTTGGACGTTCAGTTTCCTTTAAAACGGAAAAAGAAGCTGCAAAACCAACGACAGACGCACTTGTAATTAAGAATTTAGTTGTAAAGGATAGTCGTGGAATTAATGCGGTAAACGGTCTGGATTTAACAGTTCGCCACGGTGAAGTGGTTGGTATTGCAGGGGTGGATGGGAATGGTCAAACAGAATTCGTTCAAGCTCTTGCAGGTTTGAGAAAAATTGAAGAGGGTTCAATTGAATTAAATGGAAAAGATTTAACGCATCTGCCAACAAGACAAAGAACGGAAACGGGACTAGGCCATATTCCAGAAGACCGTCATAAACATGGGCTTGTATTGCAAATGGGATTAGATGAGAACATTGGAATTCAAACTTATTATAAAGAACCTCTCTCTAAAAGAGGATTCCTTAATAAAAAAGCATTTGTCGATTTGGCAGAACGCTTAATTGAAGAATTTGATGTTCGTACACCAAGTCCTACTATTTCAGCTGGTTCTCTTTCAGGAGGAAATCAGCAAAAAGCGATTATTGCTCGAGAAATCGATCGTGACCCAAGTTTATTAATTGCAGCACAACCAACGAGGGGATTGGATGTTGGGGCGATTGAATATATCCATAAACGCCTTATTGAACAAAGAAATAAAGGGAAAGCAGTTTTGTTAATGAGCTTTGAACTAGATGAAATTTTAAACGTGGCGGACCGAATTGCCGTTATGTATGAAGGTAAAATTGTGGATGTGTTAGACACTAAGGAAACAAATGAAACAGAATTAGGATTATTGATGGCTGGTTCTACAAGAGAACAAGTAAGAGCTATGAAACAGGAGGAGTTATAAAATGAAAGGTGCGAGTTATAAAAAAGTCCTTATTCCTGTCCTTTCAGTTATTTTAGGGCTATTAGTAGGGGCCATTATTATGGCGGTATTTGGGTTTGATCCTGTTAAAGGTTATTCAGCTCTTTTAAAAGGTTCCCTAGGAAAACCATTTTATATTGGTGAAACTTTAAGACAAGCTACGCCTCTGATTCTTGTAGCCTTAGGTTTTGCATTTGCAAGTTATGCAGGGTTCTTCAATATCGGGGTAGCTGGTCAAGCGTTGATGGGGTGGTTTGCTTCTGTTACAACAGGACTTCTTTTCCCTGATTTACCTAAAATTGTATTACTTCCTTTATGTATTCTTGTAGGGATGCTTGCAGGGGCTTTATGGGCAGGAATTGCGGGTTATTTAAAAGCATACTTTAATACGAGTGAAGTTATCGTGACGATTATGTTGAATTATACAGCATTGCATATTGTGAATTATGTGATTCGTGAAATTCTAACAGAAAAAGCAGAAATTACAGCATCCGTTCCAGAAGCCGCTAGCTTAAAAATGTCTTTCTTATATCAATTAACAAGCAAATCTACATTACATGGTGGAATCTTCATTGCGATAGCTGCTGTGTTTGTTGTCTGGCTTTTAATGAATAAGACAACAACCGGATTTGAGTTGAAAACAGTAGGGCTAAATAAAAACGCGGCCGAGTATTCCGGTATGAGCGCTAAAAAAACAATTATTTTAGCAATGTTAATCTCTGGTGGGCTTGCAGGTCTTGGAGGAGTTATGGAAGGATTAGGAACATTCCAACATGCATTTGCTTCTGAAAGCTTACCAAGTATTGGATGGGATGGAATGGCGGTAGCGCTATTAGGTCTAAGTAATCCATTTGGAATCTTATTCTCTTCATTAGTATTTGCAATTTTACGGATTGGTGGAATTTCCATGCCACTACTTGCAAAAATTCCTACAGAGGTTGTATCTATTGTAGTTGCCTTTATTATTTTCTTTGTTGGGGCGAACTATTTAATGCAAGTGATTGTCGATAAATTTCCAAGTTTTGGGAAAAGAAAGGGGTAAATAGATATGGATTTAGTCACTCTATTACAAGTAATTGTCGGAAATATGCTCATCTATTCAACGCCTCTTATTTTAACTGGACTTGGTGGTGTATTTTCTGAAAGAAGTGGGATTGTTAATATTGGTCTTGAAGGAACGATGGTTATAGGTGCTTTTGCATCTGCAGTATTCAACCTAGCATTTGCACCACAATTGGGCGCATGGACACCTTGGATAGCGCTCCTTGTTGCGGCACTTGCTGGAGCATGCTATTCGGTGATTCACGCTGTAGCTACTGTTTACTTGCGCGCTGATCATATTATTTCAGGAACGGTGTTAAACTTACTGGCACCCGCTTTAACCGTATTTTTATGTAGACTTTTGTATAACGAACTCGGACAAACGGAAATTATTACGAACTACTTTGGAAAGACAACTATTCCAGTACTAAGTTCAATTCCAATCATCGGTCAAATCTTCTTTACAGATACTTTCCTCTTAGCCTATTTAGCTATTGGATTGGCCTTTGTCTGTTCGATGATTTTAAATAAAACAAAATTTGGTTTACGTTTACGTTCGGTTGGGGAACATCCTCAAGCAGCCGATACTTTAGGAATTAATGTTTATCATATGCGTTTTGCAGGAGTATTAATCTCAGGGTTCTTAGCAGGGATTGGTGGAGCTATTGTTGCTCAATCGATTACTCTGAACTTTTCTGCGACAACCATAGCGGGTCAAGGATTTATTGCAATGGCAGCGATGATCTTTGGTAAATGGAATTCTGTGAGTGTGATGTTATCCGCTTTACTCTTTGGTCTTGCTCAAAGTTTAGGGGTTATTGGAAACTACATTCCAATTATTAAAGATATTCCGTCAGTAGGCTTGACGATTGCGCCATATTTGATTACTATCATTGTATTGGTAGGATTCATTGGTAAATCGGAAGGGCCAGCTGCGAACGGCAAAAACTACGTTAAATCAAAATAATAATGAAACTGCTTTTAATTTGGATTTGAATCTTTGTTAAAAGCAGTTTTTTAATGAGAAGGGGTTATAAATGAAAAGACTAGTCACTTTAATGATTGCTATCCTTGCAATGGTAGCTATTTTATTTGGAGTAAAAAATTTTATTCAAAACAAAGAGGCCAAAGAAGAATCGAGTTCTTCTTCAGAACAACAACAATTGTTCCTATTTAACTGGGGGAATTATATCGATCCAGAATTAATTAAAGAATTTGAAGCAGAAACTGGAATTCAAGTGGTTTATGAAACATTTGATTCCAATGATGCGATGGAGGCTAAATTGAAACAAGGTGGAACGCGATATGATTTGGTATTTCCAAGTGAATCAAGTATTACCAAATTAGTAAATCAGAATTTACTTCAAAAATTAGACCATTCAAAGATTAAAGGACTAGAAAATATTTCTTCTTTCTTATTAAATAGTCCCGTTGATCAAGGAAATCAATACACCATTCCTTATTTCTGGGGAACGGTTGGGATTATGGTGAATACGAAGTATATCGATCCTGAAAGTATCCAAACGTGGGGTGATTTATGGAAAGAGGAGTTTAAAAACAAACTTCTTGTACTTGACGGAAACCGTGAAGCGTTAGGGATGGCTCTCCAATCCTTAGGGTATTCATTAAATTCTAAGAATGAAACTGAATTAAAAGCAGCTGAAGAAAAATTGAAAGAATTAAAATCAAATGTTCGCGCAGTACTCAATGAAGAAATTAAAACCATGATGAAACTGGAAGAAGCTCCAATCGGAATGGGGTATTCTGGAGATGCAGCTGCAGTTGCAGAAGAAAATCCAAACGTACAATATATTTTACCAAAAGATGGAAGTGCCGTTTGGACGGATAACTTTGCAATTGCGCACACAGCAGTGAATGTTGAAGGAGCATATGCCTTTATTAACTTTATGTTACGTCCAGAAAATGCAGCCAAAAATGCTGAATTTGTTGGGTACGCAACTCCTAATGAAAAAGCCAAAGAGTTGATGGATCCAGAAGTCACTGCAGATGAGACGTTCTATCCATCAGAAGAAGTTATCCAATCTCTGGAACATTATGAGTTTTTAGGAAATGAATGGATAACAAAATATAATGAAGCCTTTTTAGACTTCAAGATGGGATTATAATATGCACTATTATTTAAAAAGTAAGAATATCTTCATTGGAGACACAAATGAAGCAGTACCTGCTATTTTAGAAATCAAAGATGGCGTGATTGTAAACCATTTAGATTACAATACTTCCCTTGTAGGGGAAGTTATCGATGTAGGAGACCAATTAGTGACTCCTGGGTTTATTGACGCGCATGTTCATTTGTATTTGTCTGCTTTAATTCATTTAGGAAAAATGAAAGCGGTGGGAGGAGCCTCTATTGAAGAAGTCATCACACAAGCGGAATCCATTCCTGAATATAATGGTTGGAAAATTGGAATTGGATGGTATGCGAGTGATTTTGGACAGCAAATTTTGCCAACGAATGAAGACCTTGATAAAGCTTCAAAGACAATTCCTATTTGTTTAATTGCAGGGGACGCTCATACGATTTGGTTTAATTCAAAGGCACTAGAAGTACTCGAATTAACCCCAGAAGCCATTCCACAAAACATTGGTGGAGAAGCAGTTGTAAAAGACGGCAAGCTAACAGGAGTATTTCTTGAAGCAAAAGCCATCTATTATTTATCAAAAGTATTATCTGTTTATAAAGACGATGAAGAACAGGCGTTAAAAAATTATATGTCATACTTAAACCAAATGGGTGTGACGGCAGTTGGGGATGTGGCCTTAACGGGTGAAAGTCCTGATGATATTGTATACCCTGAGCTTTACGCAAAAGTGGAAAAAGAGGCCACTGTACGTGTTAGCTTCTTCCCAGCGATGCGTGAGGCAGTAGAACAAAACCGTGAACTGTACAAAAAATACCGTTCCAAAATGCTTCAAATGGGTGGCGTAAAGCAATTTTATGATGGAGTGACAAGTTCTCATACCGCCTATTTGAAAGAGCCGTATCCAATGCCGTTCTTCGAGGGAGATGTCGGAGGGCCACTCTTAACAGAAGAAAAGATGGAACGTTTAACGCTTCTTGCCAATAAAGAAGGATGGCCTATGAGAATTCATACGGTAGGCGATAAGGCCATTGCTTTAACGCTTCAAAATTTTAAAAAGGCGCAAGAAGAAACACCTTTTGACGCACCGTATAAATTCAACACGATTGAGCATTTAGAAGTGATGGATCCTACAGACCTTCCATTAACAGCTCAAGATTCCCTCATTGTTTCTGTTCAGCCAAGTCATTTATTAGTCGGTTATGAAACTTTAGATGAAGAAGTTGGGGCAGAGCGTGCGCGCCATATGTTCCCGTTCAAATCCTTCTTAGAAGAAGGTGCTACGCTTGGTTTTGGAACGGATACGCCAGTGGTACTGGATGTTACACCGTTTGAGTCGATGTTTAACGCGGTGGCAAGGCAAACTAAAGAACAGTTACCGGAACCTTGTTTATTGCCAGAACAACGTATTTCTTTTGTTGAAGCATTAAAGGCGCATACCAGTGGTGCCGCTAAAGCATTAAGTCGATTAGATATCGGTACATTGGAAGTAGGCAATTTGGCCGATTTTGTCGTTTTAGATAGAAATATTATTGAAGGAAGCCCACAAGACTTATTAAAAGTGGAAGTGGTGGCAACCTATGTAAATGGAAAATGTGTTTTCAAAAAGTAGTTCAAAAGCTAGATAGAGCCTTCTATCTAGCTTTTTTCATATATTTTCAGCTGAATAGTTTTCTTTCAAAATTGTTGTTTTTATGAAAATAAAAAAATTAAAATCCCTTTGTTATCATAATGTAAGCACTAATAAATTTGAAGATAGTTTGAATTTCAAAATAAATTGCAAAAAATAGTTTGACACTCAAAGTAAAAAATAATATACTTTGAACATCAAATGATTTGATATTCAAACAAAAGGAGAAAATCTTTTATGGAACCAACTCTAGAGACCATAAACGGGTACTTGGTGGACGTCTTTAACCAAATGCTCGACATTGAAGAATCTTCGCTGGCGCAAAGCCAATTTAATGATTTATCCATTAAAGAGATGCATGCCATTGAAGCGATTGGAATGTATAGCGAACATACGACAACGGAAGTCGCTAATAAATTGAATGTTACTGTTGGGACGCTAACAGTTGCAGTAAATGCATTAGTCAAAAAAGGCTACGTGGTTCGTTTGAAGAGCGAAGCCGATCGAAGAATTGTAATTTTAGGTCTGACCAAGAAAGGTCGCTTACTTTATCGTCTTCATCGTAAATTCCATGAAAAATTAGTTTTAAAAACAATTGAAGGAATGAACGCTGAAGAAATGGCAGTTCTTGTGAAGGGGCTTCATAATTTACATGATTTCCTACACGAGGCTGTACTAGCAAATCAAGAAGGGAAGTAGACATTGTGGGGGTTAAAGTGATAGCGACAAGTTCCTATCTCCCAACGTCCGTGATCACAAATGATGACTGGGCGAAACGAGTAGATACTTCTGATGAATGGATCGTAAAGAGAACAGGAATCAAAACCCGATATTGGGCAAAAGAACAGACAACAAGTGATTTGGCAACAATTGCCGCAAAACGCTTAGTTGAAAAGAGTCAGATTAATCCTGAATCTATTGAATTTATCATTGTAGCAACGATGACACCTGATGCAGCAAGTCCTTCTTGCGCATCTCTTGTACAAGGAGCTATCGGAGCAACGAATGCTTTTGCGTTCGATGTGAGTGCAGCTTGTAGTGGTTTTGTATTTGCATTGTCTACTGGACTAAAGATGTTAGAACACGGGCAAAGAAAATACGGAATCGTCATTGGAGCAGAAACGATGCTTAGTTCACTCGATTGGGGAGACCGCTCAACGGCTATTCTCTTTGGAGATGGTGCTGGAGCTGTTCTTTTACAAAAAGATGAAGAGCCATTTTTTTTGGCGGAAACATTACAAAATGATGGACAGAAATCTGAGGCATTAGTCGCTGGAAAAAGAATGACAAATCAAACAGTTTCAACCATGACAATGGATGGTCGAGGCGTTTATGAATTAGTCAGCAAAACTGTTCCAGTCAATATCCAAGATACTTTACAAAAGGCTGGATATACAGCTGACGATATTGATTTGTACTTGTTACATCAAGCAAATCGTCGTTTAGTCGAACAAGTGGCTAAGAAATTAAAACAACCAATCGAAAAATTCCCAATGAATATCGATCATGTTGGAAATACTTCGGCTGCAAGTATTCCGATTTTATTTAATGAACTCGTAGAAAATGGAACATTGAAAATCGGAGAACATAAAAAAATTCTTCTATCAGGTTTTGGCGGTGGCCTTGCCTGGGGAAGTATCACAATCACATTATAATTTTTAAAATATTGGAGGAAAACACAATGACATTTGAAAAAATTCAAGCAATTATCGTAGATCAATTAGGTAAAGAGGAAGAAGAAGTACAATTAACTACTCGTCTTAAAGATGAATTAGACGCAGATAGCTTAGATTTATTCCAAATCATCAACGATATCGAAGATGAATTCGATGTAAAAATCGATACTGAAGAAGGTCTAGAAACAGTTCAAGACTTAGTGAACTACGTTGATAAACAATTAGCTGAAAAATAATCAAAAAAAGGATGGTAACACATGAAATCAAGAATCTGCGAAATGATTGGAATTGAATATCCGATTATCCAAGGAGGAATGGCATGGGTTGCAAATCCTGCGCTTGCAAGTGCTGTGTCTAATGCTGGCGGTCTAGGAATCGTTGCATGCGGACATGCTCCTGGCGAAGTCGTTAAAGGATTTATTGAAGAAATGAATCGTTTAACAGATAAACCTTATGGTGTAAATATTATGCTATTAAGTCCATTTGTTGATGAAGTAGTGGATGTTGTCTGTCAGGCTGGCGTTAAAGTGGTTTGTACTGGTGCTGGTAGTCCTGGCAAATACATGGCGAAGTTTAAAGAAGCTGGTATCACAGTTATTCCAGTTGTAGCTTCGGTTGCTTTAGCAAAAAGAATGGAAAAAGAAGGAGCAGACGCGATTGTAGTAGAAGGAATGGAAGCCGGTGGACACATTGGTAAGTCCACAACTATGGCTCTATTACCTCAAGTAGTAGATGCAGTGAGTGTACCGGTAATTGGTGCAGGTGGTATCGGAGATGGTCGCGGAATGGCGGCTGCTTTAATGTTAGGTGCCGATGCAGTTCAACTAGGAACAAGATTTTTGGTCTCTACTGAGTGTACTGCACATGACAACTTTAAAGCTTCTGTTTTAAAGGCAAAAGATATCGATACTGTTATTACTGGACAAATTACAGGTCACCCAGTTCGAGTTTTACGTAATAAATTAACGAAGATTTATCTTCAAGCGGAAAAAGAGGAAACTAGTAAAGAAAATCCTGATTTTGAACGTTTAGAAGAAATCGGACGTGGAGCACTGCGTAGAATTGTAGTGGAAGGAGATACTCAAATGGGATCAATGATGGCTGGACAAATCGCTGGTTTAATCTCAAAAGAACAAAGCTGTTCAGAGATTATTCAAGAATTGATGGCCGAATCTTATGAAGTCATCCAGAAAGAACTTGCACGTTTTTAATTAAATGAAAAAAGGGAATGGTGAAATATGCTTATTTAGCATATTTCCACCATTTTTTTTACAGCGCAATAGGAGGAAACTCATGAAAATCGCATTTTTATTTCCAGGTCAAGGAAGTCAAAAACCACAAATGGGCTTAGAAATTGCTGAGCACTTCGAGGTGGCTAAAGCTGTTTTTGAAGAAGCAAGTAACGTTCTGCCATACAGTGTGACGGACATTCTTTTGGAAGAACCTGCCACACGAATCAATCAAACAGAATATACGCAACCGTTGTTATTAACGGTTTCTCATGCATTAGCAAGCGTCTTAGAACAAGAAGGAATCACACCGGATGTGGCTGCTGGATTGTCTCTAGGTGAATATTCAGCGCTTGTGGAAGCAAGAGTCCTTGACTTCAAGGAAGCTCTAAATTTAGTCGCAAAACGCGGTCAATATATGCAAGAAGCGGTTGTAGAAGGCGAAGGGAAAATGGTGGCCGTTTTAGGTCTTGAAGACAATGTTATCGAAGACATTTGTCGTGAAGTTTCAAGATCAGAAGCTCTCGTAGTTCCTTCAAACTATAACACACCAGGACAATTAGTCATTGGTGGTCATGCAGAAGCAGTTGATGTTGCAAGCGAAAAATGCTTAGAAGCTGGCGCTAAAAGAGCTGTACCACTTGTGGTATCTGGACCTTTCCATACACCGTTAATGAAAGAAGCGAAAGTTCGCTTTGCTCCTGAGATGGAAGTGGCAGAGTTACAGGAGAGTAAATGCCCTGTATTAAGCAATACGCTAGGCACACCACATGAAGGCGTTCCTTCAAAAGACGTTCTCTGTGATCAAATTACAAATGCCGTGAAATGGAAACAAAATGTAGAGTGGATGCTTCAAGACGGCGTAGATGTCTTTATTGAAGTCGGTCCTGGAAAAACATTGACACAAATGGTGAAACAAATTGCTAAAGCAAAAGGTGCTTCTGTTCAATTATTCCAAACAGATAGCCTTAAAGCAATGACAGAAACCATTGAAAAAGTAAAGGAACTGAAAGGATAACGAAATGAAATTTAAAGATAAAACAGTTATTGTAACAGGGAGCCGTCGTGGGATTGGTCTTGGAATCGCATTAGAATTCGCTAAACTTGGCGCTAATGTTGTCTTAAACGGTACTCGTGAAATTGATGCAGAAACACTTGCTCAATTTGATGCTTATCCTGGTGAAGTGATGACATTTGTTGGAGACGTTTCGAAATTCGACGTAGCTGAAAGCTTTATTAACGAAGTAAAAGAGCGTTTTGGACGCATCGACGTGTTAGTCAATAACGCTGGAATTACGCGTGATGGTTTATTAATGCGTATGAGTGAATCTGATTTTGACGATGTAATGAATATTAACTTAAAAGGATACTTCAATATGATTCGTTTTGCGACTCCAGTTTTCGTAAAGCAAAAATCAGGAAGCATTATTAACATTACTAGTATCGTTGGGGTTACAGGGAATGCAGGTCAAGCAAACTATGCTGCAAGTAAAGCGGGGATCATTGGTTTAACAAAATCTGTTGCTAAAGAAATTGGTTCTCGTGGGATTACAGTAAATGCTATTGCTCCTGGATACATCGATACAGATATGACACAAGCATTACCTGAAAAGATTCGTAATGAGTGGGAAAAACAAATCCCAGTACGTCGTTTCGGTACAGTAGAAGACATTGCTGAAGCATGTGTGTTCTTAGCGGAAACAAAATACGTTACAGGACAAGTGTTAAACGTTAACGGCGGATTATACATGTAATCTCTTAAAGGAGGAAAACAATGAATCGAGTAGTAATTACAGGAATGGGAGCAATCACTCCTTTAGGAAATGATGTAGCTAGCTTCTGGGAAGGCCTTAAAGAAGGCAAGAACGGAATCGCTCCAATTACAAAATTTGATAAAAAAGATCTAGATGTTTATGTGGCTGCTGAAGTGAAAGACTTCGATGCTACAAAATACATGGATCGTAAAGAAGCAAAACGAATGGATTTATTCTGTCAATACGGACTTGCAGCAGCAATGCAAGCGGTAGAAGATAGTGGGATTACTCCAGAAAATACAGACTACGACCGTTTTGGTGTTATGGTGGGTTCTGGTATCGGTGGGTTAACCGTAATGGAAAGCCAAATCATCAAAATGCATGATAAAGGTCCAACTCGTGTAGCTCCATTATTTGTTCCAATGGCTATCGGTAATATGGTCGCAGGGAACATCTCAATGAAGATTGGTGCACGTGGTGTATGTACGTCATTAGTAACAGCCTGTGCGACAGGAACACATGCCATTGGGGAAGCGTTCCGTAACATTAAACATGGTTACTCAGATGTCATTTTAGCCGGTGGTGCTGAAGGTTCTATCTGTGAAATCGGAATTGCAGGATTTGCTGCTTTAACGGCTCTTTCAAGCAGCGAAGATCCAAATGCAGCTTCGTTACCATTTGACAAAAAGCGTGGCGGATTCGTAATGGGTGAAGGAGCGGGGGTTCTTGTTCTTGAAAGCCTAGAACACGCACAAAAACGCGGTGCTAAAATTTATGCAGAAGTCGTTGGATATGGTGCTACAGGAGATGCTTATCACATGACTGCTCCAAATCCTGACGGAAGTGGTGCTGGTAAAGCAATTCTACAAGCTATCGAAGAAGCAGGAGTAGCTCCAAGCGAAGTGGACTATGTGAATGCTCACGGAACAGGTACTCCAGCAAACGATTCTGCTGAAACAACTTCAATTCGTTATGCATTAAAAGAAGCAGCGGATAAGGTTCATGTGTCTAGTACAAAATCAATGACTGGTCACTTATTAGGAGCTGCAGGAGCAATTGAAGCAATTGCTTGCGTGAAAGCTGTTGAGGAAGATTTTATTCCACCAACGATTAATGTTACAGAGCAAGATGAAGCTTGTGATTTAGATGTAACTCCAAATGTTGGTGTTGCAACGAAAGTAGAAGTAGCGATCAGTAATTCACTTGGTTTCGGAGGACATAATGCCGTTATCTGTGTGAAGAAATGGAAGGATTAATACATGAATGTAGAAGAAATTAAAGAACTAATGGCTTTGTTCAATGAATCAAACATGACGGAGTTTCATTTATCAAACGAAGAGTTCGAAGTGCAATTTAGTAAACGTGAGGAATACCCTCAAGTCGTTTCTAATGCTGTTGCACCAGTTGCAAATGTGGCTAGTCCAGTGGAAGCAGCACCAGTGAGTGTCCCTTCTTCTGCTGAAACACAAGAAGCACCACAAGTCGCAACCGACGCCAAATACATTACAAGCCCAATCGTTGGGGTGGTTTACTTACAATCTTCACCAGATGCAGATCCATTTGTACAAGTGGGTAAACAAATCACTTCAAACGACACTGTATGTATTGTCGAAGCAATGAAAATCATGAATGAAATTAAGAGCGACTTCAATGGTGAAGTGGTGGAAGTCCTTGTAGAAAACGGCCAAATGGTTGATTTTGGACAAAAATTATTTGCGATTCGCTAAACCCAATTTTAGGAGGAAATAAAGATGAACATTATGACTGTAACTGACGTAGCTGAGTTAATTCCTAACCGTTACCCAATTTTATATATTGACCGTGTTGATGAATTAGTACCAGGTGAACACGTTGTGGCACGTAAAAACGTGACATTTAACGAAAGCTTCTTCCAAGGACATTTCCCTGGTGAACCTGTAATGCCTGGTGTGTTAATCGTTGAAGCATTAGCACAAGCTGGATCAATTCCATTATTGAAATTAGATTCTTTTAAAGGAAAAACAGCTTACTTAGGCGGATTAAACAATGTTAAATTCCGTCAAAAAGTAACTCCAGGAGATGTGTTAACACTTCAAGTGGATATCGTTAAATTAAAAGAATATGCAGGAATCGGTAAAGGCGTTGCTTATGTTGATGGTAAGAAAGTCGCAGAAGCTGAATTAACCTTTATTATTGGACGTTAAGCCTATGTTTAATAGAGTACTAATCGCAAACCGTGGAGAGATTGCTTGCCGTATTATTCGAGCTTGTCGTGAGTTAGGGATTGAATCGGTAGCAGTCTATTCCCAAGCGGATAAAGATGCTCTTCATGTACAATTAGCGGACCACGCTGTCTGTATTGGCCCAGCTGCTTCAAAAGATTCTTACTTAAACGTAGAAAATATTTTAAGTGCGGCTGTGACTACTGGCGCACAAGCAATCCATCCAGGATTTGGATTTTTATCTGAAAATGCGAAATTTGCTAAAATGTGTGCTGAATGTCAAATAACTTTCATCGGACCTTCTAGTGAAGTTATTTCTCAAATGGGAGATAAAGCAGAAGCACGTAAACAAATGATTGCTGCAAATGTTCCAGTTATACCAGGAAGCGATGATGTAGTGCCAACTGTAGAAGAAGGAATTGAACTGGCTAAGCGAATTGGATTCCCTCTGTTAATCAAAGCTGTCGCAGGCGGTGGAGGAAAAGGAATCCGTCGTGTTGAGTCTGTGGAAGAATTTGAACATCAATTTGTCACAGCTCGACAAGAAGCCTTACAAGCCTTTGGAAATGAAGATGTGTACATGGAAAGAATCATTTATCCTGCAAAACATATTGAAATACAAATCCTAGCGGATCAACATGGAAATGTGGTTCATCTTGGAGAGCGTGATTGCTCACTTCAAAGAAAAAATCAAAAAATCATTGAAGAAGCTCCAAGTCCTTCTCTTTCTTCTCAACTTAGAAGAGATATGGGAGAGGCAGCTGTCAGAGCTGCTAAAGCAGTAGGGTATCAAAATGCAGGAACGATTGAGTTTCTTGTAGATGAGGACAAACACTTCTATTTCATGGAAATGAATACCCGAATTCAAGTGGAACATCCTATTACAGAAATGATTACGAATGTGGATTTAGTCCAACAGCAAATTAAAATTGCTGCTGGAGAAGAGCTTCCATTTACACAAGAAGATATTACTTTTCAAGGACATGCCATTGAGTGTCGTTTAAATGCTGAAAATCCGTTTGAAGGGTTCCGTCCTTCTCCAGGAAAGGTAACTTTTCTCCATCAACCTGTTGGTGGAATGGGCGTTCGTATTGAATCTGCTCTATACACTGGCTATCAAATTCCACCTTTCTATGATTCGATGTTAACGAAGTTGATTGCACATGGTAAGACACGAGAAGAAGCGATTCTAAGAATGAAACGCATGTTATTTGAGTTAGTAGTAGAAGGTGTAGATACTAACCAGGAGTTTGTGGAAGATTTACTAGATTCTTCAGCATTCAAACGCGGTGATTATACAACCGCTTATGTTGAATCGGAATTTTTGAAACATTGGAATCAGCCTAAAGAGAATTAGAATGATTTAGTAAAGGAGTGATTAGATGGGTCTGTTTAAAAGACGATCGTATATCACCATCAATCGTATAAAAGTAGACTTATCTGAGCAGTCTGAGTTACCTACTGTACCAGATGGAAAGTGGATTAAATGTCCTGGTTGTGGTAAGACAGTCTACAAAGAAGATTTAGGAGCGCTTAAAGTTTGTCCAAATTGTGATGGGCATTTTCGAATTAGTGCTTCAGAACGTTTAGCCATTACGGTCGATAGATTCGAAGAGCTTTTTGAAGATGAAAAACCAAAAGTGGATGTAGCATTCCCAGGATACGAAGCGAAATTAGAAAAAGCAGCAAAGGTTGCTAAAGAAAATGAAGCTGTTACTGTCGGTGTTGCTACTATTGGAGAAGAAACCTTCATTTGTTGTGTCATGAATTCATTTTTTATGATGGGTTCAATGGGACAAGTTGTTGGTGAAAAAATCACCAAGGCTTTTCATGAAGGAATCAAACGCCAATTACCAGTAGTTATTTTTACTGCTTCTGGGGGAGCTCGAATGCAAGAAGGAATTTTTTCTCTGATGCAAATGGCTAAAATTTCTGGGGCGGTTGAAGAACATCATCAAGCTGGTTTATTTTATTTAACCGTATTAACGGATCCGACAACTGGTGGTGTAACAGCTAGCTTTGCGATGCAAGGAGACATTATACTTGCTGAACCTAAAGCCATCGTTGGATTTGCAGGGAAGAGAGTTATTGAACAAACAATGAATCAACAACTTCCTGGCGATTTCCAAACTGCAGAAACCGTACTAGAGCAAGGGTTTATTGATGCAGTTGTTCATCGCAAAAAAATGAAAAAAACGATTCATAAACTTCTTGTACTTCATAGAAAGGAGTCAAATGCATGAAACCAATGAAAATTGTTTCGTTGGCCCGTGATGTGAAACGTCCAACGACAAAAGAGTGGATAAAAGCTGTATTTGACGATTTCATTGAATTACATGGAGATCGTTATTATGCCGATGATAAAGCTTTAGTAGGTGGGATTGCTACTTTAAATGGAACTCCTGTTACCGTTATTGGGATGGAAAAAGGACATACTCTTCAAGAAAATCTCAAAACGAATTTTGGTCAAGTGCATCCTGAAGGGTACAGGAAAAGTGCACGATTGATGAAACAAGCTGAGAAATTTAATCGACCAGTTGTTACCTTTATCAATACTGCGGGTGCTTTCTGTGGGGCTACTGCGGAGGAACGTGGAATTGGAGAGGCCATTGCGGATAATCTCCGTATTATGAGTCATCTCAAAGTTCCTATTATCGCCATCCTTTGTGGAGAAGGAGGTAGTGGTGGAGCTTTAGGGTTGGCAGTTGCTAATGAAGTTTGGATGATGGAGTACGCGATGTATTCTATTCTTTCTCCTGAAGGATTTGCTTCTATTTTGTGGAAAGATGGATCCAAAGCTGCTCAAGCGGCTGAACTCATGAAATTTACTTGTCATGATTTACTAGATCAAAAAATTGTTGACCGGGTGATTTTTGAGAAGAAAAAAACTAATGAACAAATTGCATCAGAATTACGTGAGCAATTAAAAGTGCAGTTAGATTTTTGGATGAAGAAATCGAAAGCGGAGATTGTATCTCGTCGATTAGAACGTTTTAATCAGTATTAAGAATGAGTAAAATCAAGGAGCCTGACTTTGTTGTTAGGCTCTTTTTTGTTATACTAAAGTTACCATTTTCATTGGAGGGATCGTTTATGACACGTTTAGAAAAAGTAAGAAATTCCATGAAAGAATTAGAAATTGATGGATTCATTGTTTATAGTCCATACAATTTACGTTATTTAGCAAACTTTACGGGAACAACTGGATTTGCATTAATCACATTGACAGATGCTTATTTTGTAACAGATGCTCGTTATACACAACAAGCACAACAACAAGCACAAGGATTTCATGTGATTGAACACAAAACAGGTTGGGTTCCGGCGTTTGAAAAAATCATTCGCGAAAATGATTTAAAATTTGTAGGATTTGAAGCTGACCATGTTACAGTTTCTCAATTAGAAATTTTTGAAGATGCATTTGATACAGCATTAATTCCAACACAAAACATTGTCGAAAAAATTCGTGAAGTGAAAGATGCTGGAGAAATCCAAACGATTCGTGAAGCTTGCCGTATTTCAGACGCTGCATTTTTACATATTTTAGACTTCATCAAACCAGGTGTGACTGAAATCCAAGTGGCTAATGAATTAGATTTCTATATGCGTGGATCAGGTGCGACAGGAGTTTCATTTGATACAATCGTTGCAAGTGGAGTTCGTTCTTCAATGCCTCACGGAGTTGCGAGTGCGAAAGTGATTGAAACTGGAGACTTAGTAACACTAGACTTTGGTTGCTACTACAATGGTTATGTGTCAGATATGACTAGAACGATTGCAGTAGGTGAACCCATCGACCAATTAAAAGAAATTCACGATGTTGTCTTGCAAGCTCAATTAAAAGTGAGCCAAGCAGCAGGCCCTGGAAAAACAGGCGTAGAATTAGATAAAATCGCTCGTGATTATATCGCTAGTCGTGGATATGGAGAATACTTCACTCACTCAACAGGACATGGTATCGGTCTTGAAATCCATGAAGCACCAAATGTTTCTCGTATTGCAACACAAGCATTTGTACCAGGAAATGTGATTACAAATGAACCAGGAATTTATCTTCCAGGTGTGGGTGGTGTTCGTATTGAAGATGACATTATTATTAATGAAACTGGCGGCGAAGTCATTCAACAAGTTCCTCGTGAGTTAATCATCCTTTAAAATGGACTGTAGTTGTTAGAATACCTGTTTCATGGTAAACTAAATGAGACTGAGAAAATCTTTTAAAGAGTAATTTTCTAGTAAAAAAGGAGGTTACAAAATGGAACAAATGAAGAAATATTCTAAAGATAAAGAACTAGGAGCAATTGAAATTGCACCTGAAGTAATTGAAAGTATTGCAGGCATTGTAGCTGCACAAGTAAAAGGATTTTATCCTGTTCCTGGCTTTTTAAATACCATTTTTGGTGGGAAAGAATTATCTAAAGGGGCATACTTAACAGAGGAAAATGGAGCCTTTGTGATTGATATTTACGGAAACGTAGACTATGGGGTTTCAATTCCTAAAACAGCATTATTATTACAAAACAAAATTAAAGAACAATTGCTATTCAGTTGTGAACTTGTTATTTCACAAGTAAATGTTCATGTTCATGATATTTTACCGGTTAAGCAAGAAGAAACTGAATTATTTGAATTGGGGGATGAATAGTGAGTCGAAAACCATTAAAAAGACGAGCACTACGTGTATTGGCAATTCAAGCATTATATCAATTAGATATGACTCCTGAAATGCACATTGTGGATGCGCTCAGTCTTGCGTTGGAATGCTCAGAAGATTCACCTTATTCTAGCGATGCAATTACGGAAGAAGATTTATTAAACGAAGTTCCGGAAATTACTTACAGCATAGCATTAGTAAGAGGAGTACAAAATAATCTCGAAAAGATTGATGGATTAATTGAAAAACACTCTAAGAGATGGAAATTAAATCGTATTGTACGTTTAGACTTGATTATCATGCGAGTTGCAATCTTTGAGATGACTTCTCCAGAATTAGAAGTTCCACAAACTGTAGCGTTAAACGAAGCAATTGAAATTGCCAAAACATACAGTGATGAAAAATCAGCGAAATTTATTAATGGTATCTTATCAAACTTTGTAAATGGGTAAGATTCTACTACACGAAGAGTCTGAAGCAAACGTTTCAGACTCTTTTTTAAAACAGGATGCGAGAAAAGGCGCTTATAGGCGATGACGGTTCGCAGGTTGGCCGTAAGCGGTCAA
>NZ_JVBO01000013.1:0-98906 GCF_001073445.1 Granulicatella sp. 572.rep1_STHE
TTGAACAGGGGACATCCATTTTGTTTTTTCTTGAATTCTTTTGTTATTGTAATAATCTATATAATCTTTAACTGCCGTTTGAAATTCCTTAAAGGTAGAATATTCCTTTTCCAAACCATAGAACATTTCGTTCTTCATTCTGGCGAAAAACGTTTCTATAATGCAATTATCATAACAATTTCCTTTTCGAGACATTGATTGAATAATTCCTCGTTCTTTTAATGACTGTTGATAAAATGCGTGTTGATATTGCCAACCTTGATCAGAATGGAGAATCAATCCATTAACATCAGGGAATTTTTTGAAAGCTCTATTTAACATCCTTTGAACCTGTTCTAAGTTGGGACTTAAAGAAAGATCATAGGAGATTATTTCATTAGAAGACATATCTAAAATTGGAGAAAAGAAACATTTTCCCCAAGGGAAAGTGAATTGAGATACATCTGTACTCCATTTTTGAAGTGGCCTATCGGTCGTGAAATCTCTGTTAATAATATTATCAGCAACTTTTCCAACATTACCTTGATAAGAATGGTATTTTTCTTTAGGTCGTTTTCCAAACAATCCATTTACATGCATAAGACGTTGAACTCTTTTATGATTCACAACGTGACCTCTACGGCAAAGTTCTTGGTAAATTCTTCTAACGCCATATCTACCTTTATTTTCATGAAATATTTTTTTGATTTCTGATAATAAAACACCATTCTTCTCAGCCACAGCATCAATTTTATTCAATTCGAAATAGTAAGTAGATTTAGCCATTTTCATCGCTTTAAGAAGATGTTTTAGTTGGTATCCTACTTCTCGTAACTCCTTGATGATCGCTGCTTTCTCGCCTTGAGAAGCGCAGCTTCCTGTTCTTTTCTCAAGGCTCTCAGTTTTTTTATAACAGCAATTTCAGCTTCTAAATATGCATTTCGTTCACGTAATCGAACTAATTCTTCTCGTTCGGATTCTGAAAGGTTATCAGGCACAGTTTTTTTATTCATAATAGGCTCCTTAGATAATGGTCGTCCTCTTTTCTTATTCTTTAAACCATTATATCCATAAGTTTTATACTTGTGAACCCAAGAACCTAATAATCCTTCACTTATTCCCGCTGAAAAAGCAACCTCTGTTAGAGCTTTTCCATTTAAAACCTGTAAAACAAATGTCAATTTTTCTTCTACCGTCCAATTTCTTTGTTTTTTAACACGCTCCAATCCTTTAGGACCATGAATCCTTTCAATTTTATCCCAATTCAATATTTTTCTTTGAAAACTCCTCTTCATAACTTTTTCAGGTGTCTCAGCCCATATTCCTTGTCGATATAATTCGACACATTTCATTTTGAATTCGAATGAGTAACGCATAATAAATACCCCCTTTACTGGTTTGTCCAGTAAAGGGGGTACATATCAACACTGTGAGTTCCTTTTTTATTCGATATTGCAAAGCTTTTAATGGAAAAAATAATACCGCTAAATCAGAGTTTTATATCATTTTTTAGAATGGATTATTATTTAAAGAGCACTGTTTACCCCCAAATCCTTCGCACTGTGAAGGATTTTCCAACGGTCCATTTCTGAGCGCGATGTCTCATATCCTTTAGTTGAACTCGGGCTCACAGGACTGACGTCCACTTCCCAAACCGTACGCTGAACGTTTCACGTTCCTTACGTCGCTTCGGTCCAGTGTTCCGTTTCTAAACGCTTTTTCTCGTATCCTTTTATAAAATTGGGGCGAATAAGCGAGCAAATTTTTGTTTGAATTTTTCCCATCGGGATTGTTTATCAAAATAGTCTTTAGTCGCAATTGTACAATTATGTAAGTCTTTTAGAAAGTCTGTTTCTACTTGTCTAGCGACTTCTTCATTATAAATAAACGCATTGACTTCAAAATTCAATCGGAAACTTCTCATATCAAAATTAGAAGTTCCAACTGTCACTAGTTCGCCGTCTACAATCATTGTTTTGGCATGTAAAAATCCATTTTGGTATACATAGACCTTTACTCCGGATTGAATAATTTGAGAAGCATAAAATTCTGTTGCCCGGTAAACAATTGGATGATCTGGTTTACTTGGAATCATAATGCGAACATCCACTCCAGACAAGGCTGCAATCGATAAAGCTTCCTGAACGCTTTCATCTGGAATGAAGTAAGGGGTTTGAATCCACACAGATTTTTTTGCCATGGAAATCATCTTAATAAGTCCTAGTTTGATCTTTTGTAAACTAGCATCTGGACCTGTTGAGACGACTTGAATCGTATTTTGCCCCATTGACTCTACCACAGGGAAATATTCAGGAATGAACTCTCTTCGTTTGTCTTCATATACGGCAGCATTCCAGTCGATGAAAAATCGTGATTGTAGCGAATATACCGCATCTCCCACAATTCGTAAGTGCGTATCTCTCCAGTACCCAAGTTTTCCTTTTCCTAGATATTCATCTCCGATATTAAACCCACCAACATACCCGATTTTTCCATCAATCACAACAATTTTACGGTGGTTTCGGTAATTGATACGCCAGTTAATAAAGCCTAACGAATAACCAAAGAAGGCAACCGTATGTCCTCCTGCATCATGCAGTTTTTTCCAAAATCCTTGTCTAGTCGTACGAGCTCCTAGGGCGTCATAAATGACGAGCACTTCAATTCCTTCTCGTGCTTTTTCAATTAGAAGATCCATAATTTCATGCCCAATCGTATCATCATTAAAAATATAATATTGGAGGTGAATATGATGTTGGGCCTGCTCAATATCTGCCTTTAACTGAGCAAATTTATCTTCTCCTGACACGTACAGAGTCACTTCATTGTTTTCTGTAATAATGGCATCATCGGTTTCTAAAAAGAAGAAAGCTAAATCTTCTTGATATTCATTTTTAAAACGAAACTTGGGAGCACCTATTTTTTCTTTGGTTCTTTCTAAATCTCTTTGTTGCTGTTCGACCAATTCTTGAAGGCCAACTGTTTCTTGAGATTTCATATTAAAAATCCGTTTTTTCCGAATTCTTCTTCCAAAAAAGAAGTAGATGATAAATCCAATAATCGGCAGCATGATGAGCACAATAAGCCAGCCCCAAGTAGCCGCAATTTCTCTAGGCTCCCTAAAAACTGTGATGACTGCCCCAATCGTATTCGCAAGAATGATGAGGTAAAGGAATGAACTAATAAATTCCATACGCTCTCCTTTCTTTTTTAAATAAAAAAGACCACGACGAATCAAGGTCTTTTTATTTTTAATTAATCGTTTAATAAATGAGATTGTTCTCTACGTGACAAGAAACGAGTTCCTTTTGGAATATAAACATCTCTTTTTACGTAAATAAGTGTTACAAAGATGAGTAAAGTCACAGCAAGCGTCACTAAAAAGTTCGTCCCAAATTCGAAAATACCTTGAGCTAAACTAACTTTTTCTGCAGAAAACACTGTTGGAGCTCCAATTCCTGTAGCAATCACATGGAATCCATAACTTACAATAGTCGCAATTAAACTTGCTGTTACAACATTTAATGTAGTAGATGATGTACGCGCATTAAACGCTGTACGAACCGTGTTTCTAGCAAAGAATCCTGAAAGACCTACAAAACCATAGGCCATGAAGGAATCATGTAGAGAAACAACGAGGAATCCTGCTCCTGTTGGATGTAAGAATACATGGAGTAATCCAAAGAGGACACTCGCAATCGTTCCCCAAATTAATCCTTGTCTTAGAGACACAAAAATTAATGGAAGAATCGCTAAATCCACAAAGAAAGGTAGGCTTTCTTGTGGGATATAGGATAGAGCTACTGAAACCACAACAGCTCCTAATACTTCAAGTAAGATTTTTACTGCTTTTGAATTCATTCTAATCTCCTTCAAAATCGTTATTTTTTATAGTTAGAGGCTTCCATAATCATTGGTAAAATGACTGGGCGACGTTTCGTTTTATCGAATAGATAACGACTAAGAGCGTCACGAACCTCTTGTTTTAATCTTGGCCATTCGAAATCTTCACTTGCCAAGTTTTCTTCAACAACATCTGTCACAATTTTTTGAGCTTCCGTTAGTAATTCCTCACTGGTTTTCATATATACGAATCCACGAGAAATAATTTGAGGACCACTTAAAATCTTACCTAGTCTTCTAGAAATCGTCACAACGGCAACAAAAACACCGTCTTCTGATAGAATTTTTCGATCTTTTAGAACGATATTTCCAATATCGCCCACGCCGATTCCGTCGACCAATACATTTCCTGCTGCTACTTGACCAGAAGCATTCATTTGGCCATTTTCAATTTCTACGACATCCCCTTTTCCAGGAATAAAGATGTTCTTATATGGAATTCCTAATTCATTAGCTAATTCCGCATGCGCTAATAAACTACGATACTCCCCTTGAACTGGAATGAAGAAGGTTGGTTGTAACAAGTTAATCATTAATTTCAAATCATTAGGAGTCGCATGTCCACTTGCTTTTTTACTGTTTGCCATTTCAAACACTTCAGCATCCGCACGATAGATTAAATCCTTCGTACGAGCAATTTGAGTTTCCATCGCAACTGAAGGAGTCGTTGCAATATACACTAAATCTCCCTCGTGCAAGTTTACCTGACGATGACGTCCTAATGCCATCTTTTGAAGGGCTTTAATAGGCTCCCCTGCATTTCCAGTTTCTAAAATAACAAGTTCATTATCTGGTAATTTCTTCATTTGATTGAAAGAAATAATTAATTCTTTATCAGGAACAGTTAATTTATTCAGACTCAATGCGATATTAACAATTTCTTCAAGTTCTGACCCTGTTAGGAAAATTTTGCGCCCAGATTCATACGCTGCATTGATAACTTGTTGAATACGTAAAATATTACTTGCTACACAAGCCACCACAATACGACCTTGCGCATTTAGGAAAGTTTCTAACATCGCTTCAGCAATTTTACGGTCACTCACATTTTCAACAGGACTTTCCGCATCACTTGAATCGCTTAATAGAGCAAGAACATAGTCTTCCCCAACATCTGTAATACGACCAAAATTCGTTTGATATTCCACTGAAGCACTTTGATCGAATTTGAAGTCTCCTGTATATACGATATTTCCTTCGCTCGTTTTAATCACAATCGCCAATGAATCTGGAATCGTATGTGTTGTTTTAAAGAATTTAATCGTAGCACTTGCAAAGTCAATTTCTGTATTTTCAGTAACTTCGTGGTAGTCATTAAATCCTTTCACTAATTTCGAAGATTCAACATAGTATTTCGCTAATGCAATCGTTAATTTTGAACCAAAAACGGGTGCATCAATATTTTGTAAGAAATAAGGTAATGCCCCTACCGCATCGGCATGCCCATGCGTTAAAAACACCCCTGCAATTCTCTCTTTGTTTTCTTCTAAATAACTGAAGTCTGGGATGACAACATCAATCCCTAGTAGTTCATCTTCTGGATAAACTAAACCGCAATCTAGCACGAAGATGTCTTCTTCAACTTCAACGGCATATAGACTTTTACCGTTTTCTCTCACGCCACCTAGTGCGATGATTTTAATTGAACTCATGATTTACCTCTCATTTTCTTTTATTTACAATTATTTCTTTTAGGCGGACTTCACCACCATATATGCTCTTTTAGAATACCATAATTGTAGACATATTGCGAATTTCAAAGTCTTTCCACGATGCTCTTTTAGTGTGCATTAGCACTCTTTCAAGCATTCCATTGCTTCGTAAAAAAACTTTTTAAGAGTCCTACAAGCATCGCAAACTTCTTCCTTTATAAAACCAAAAAAGACCGAGAAACTCTCGGTCTTTCCTTTTACTGTTCTTGTACCTTATCAATCATATCTTGAATCGTTTTTTGATTATAGAATCGAATTTGTTCTTGGATTTGGTCTTCTTGTAGTTTGCCCATAATTTTTCCCATTCGAGAACTTACTAGGCAAGATGGGTCTGAAGCGTCTTTAAACGTTTTTTCTAGGCGGGCATCTTCAGAAACGAGTATAAAGATGTCTCCTAATTTTATTGTAGAGGGATCTGAAATCCATTGATATCCACCCTGTTTTCCAGCAGCTGTACTCACCCATCCTTTTTTCACAGCTAAACTCATGAGCTTTCTGACAATAGCCGGATTACTACAAGCGTTAAAAGCCAGCTCTTTACTGGAATAACGATTATCATGATGAATCGCTAAATAGGTTAGACAATGAATCATTACGACGAAGTCATTTCCCATTAAATCACCTATTGAATCATTCCGAATACATCATTCAATGCTTCAGCCATTGTTGGATGTGTAAAGATTTGATCGCGAAGAACTGTGTAAGGTAAGTTTGCATTCATTGCAGTTGCAATAATATTAATCACTTCATGTGCTTCTTCTGCAAATAATGTTGCACCAACGATTTGGTTATTTGAAGCGTCCACTAACACTTTATAGAATCCGACTTGGTTTCCAATAATTTTAGCTTTTGGAATCGCCATTGCAGGGAGTTTGGCAACTTTCACTTCGATACCAGCTTCTTTTGCTTGTTTTTCATTTAAACCAACGCTTGCTAAAGGTGGGTTAATGAACGTTGCTGTAGGGAATTTCGCACGTTGTTTCGTTGAATAGCTTGTATCCCCTGCTAAGAAGCGTTTAACGATACGGAAATCATCTAATGATACGAATGTGAATTGTGGTCCACCGTTCACATCACCCATTGCAAAGATATGAGGGACATTTGTTTGTAAAAATTCATTTACTTGAATCGTACCACGTTCGCTTACAGCCACTCCTGCTTTATCTAAATCTAATCCTTGAATATTTGCACGACGTCCTGTTGCTACTAAAACCGCATCTGTAGTAAAGGCTAAAGGTGTTCCTTCTCCCGTTACCGCTTGAATGATTACTTTTCCATCTTCTTTGTGAACATTTTTTAATTGAATTCCTAAGTTAAAGGAAATCCCTAATGACTCCAATTGCTCTTTAACAGCTGAAGATACATCATCATCTTCACGAGGTAAGAATGTATCAAAGACATCCACTACGGTCACTTTTGTCCCGAATTGAGCATAAGTTGCCGCAAATTCTAATCCAATAAATCCACTACCAATGATGACTAGGCTCTCAGGATATTCTTCCACATCCATAATTGTTTCGCTAGTATGAATATTTCCTCCAATCGTTAACCCTTCTACTGGTGGAACAAATGGTGTAGCACCTGTATTAATAAAAATACGTTCTGCTTTAAATAATTTTTCTCCTTCTGCAGTCTCTACAGCTACAGTATGGTCATCCACAAAACGAGCAGTTCCGTCAATAATGGTTGTTTTTTCAACAGAATCTACTTTATTGTAGTTCGCTTGGTTTAATGCAGAAATTAAAGCCTTTTTCTCTTGAACGCTCTTTGCATAATAAGTACTTGCTTCTTCTGTTGAATATTGTTTACGAGCAGCTTTTGTCGCTAATTTTTTAGTTGGAATACATCCAACATTAATACAAGTACCTCCGTACATTGCTTTTGATTTTTCAATAAGGATTGTTTCTTCTCCTTGACTTCCTAAATAACCGGCTAAAGTCTTTCCAGCTTTACCGAATCCGATAATAATATTTTTCACTGAAGTTGTCATATAAATCACCTTTCTAATTGTAATTATTTTTTTTACAATTTGGAGTATACACTGTTTTCCAAAAATTTCCAAAGAATCTGCTCACAGTTTTGAAAAAAATTTAAAAGGCATCTACATGACGTAGATGCCTTCCTCATAAACGTTTATAAAAAAGATTTTAATTGGGTCACTAATTGCTCTAATGCTTCGCCTTTTGGTTGATACTCCTCAGATGACATTTCGTCCCAAGGAACCCACCACACTGGACCTCGACCATTATGACCATAATCCTTCATATCCCCTGATTTTCTTGGAAATAGATGCCAATGAACATGCGCATCTCCATTTCCCAGTAATTCGATATTCATTTTTTCCGCATGAAATGCTTTTGCAACAGCTTCTTGAACAATACTCATCTCTTCTAGAAATTTAAGTTTTTCTTCTGGTTCCATTTGATGCAATTCTGTTACATGCTTTTTAGCAAGGAACAAGGTGTACCCTTTAAAATACTGCCCATCCCCTATCACTACATAACCTGTTTCAAGTTCTTTAACAAAATGCGGATTTCTTCCTTGTTTGATCAATTCAATCCGATCACAAATCAGACACATCTACTTACCCCCTATAGCTTTCTCAGCTTTTTTTATACTTTCTGGGGTAAATTCCCGTTTTTCAAAAATAAATGAATTGATTTCGGTAGTCCCCGTCATGTAGCCTTCGTTATCCACATCCTTAATAGTGATAGTGATATGAAGTCCTTTTGGCCTAGTTTCAACAGATACCGTTTTTAGCAATGTTTTTCTTTTTCCTTGATATACATAATCTAAATAGAACGGAGAAACACTTCTTTCTGATTTAGAAATGTCTACTGCTCCTTTTGTTCTAGAATGAGCTGCTAGATTTTTTAAATACACTCGATCCTCTGGAGAGTTAATGTCGTTCTCAGAATATTCACCGATAATCAATTCTTCTATATTCTGATTTGATTGATTGATGATTTCATAAGAAAACAAAGCATCATCATTATATTTTGGACGAGTAAAACTAAACAAAATCCATAAAAGCCCTAATAATACAAGGCCTATCGCAAACTGTAAAATCAATTTTAATAGTTTTTTTGACCCCAATATTTTCATTTCACACCTCGATTAAATGAATGTTGGTTGAAGTTTTGCTAGTGATAGTGATTGCTTCTTTATTTACGCATACTATCGAACGTTTTCTTACTCATTGGATAATGGTTTATAAAATGAGCGGTTATCTAAACCAAATACGCGTTCTGAGAATGCTCCTGGTTCTGTTTTATCGAGTGCATTCGACATCATTGTAATCGTCGCATCTAATAAGTCGATATGGTGCAGTACCTCAGCTTCAAGTAGTTGTGGTCGAACTGGAGACCCGTATTCTAACTTTCCATGATGTGCTAACACTAAATGTTTCAACAAGAGAACTTCTTCTTGATTTTCGTCAATTCCTAGTTCTTCGCAAGCTTTTGTAATCTCTTCGTCCATAATCACGATATGCCCGAGTAAGTTCCCTTTCAAGGTATACTCTGTTCCAATAGCCCCTGATAGTTCCATGGTTTTGCCGATATCATGAATAATAACGCCCGCAAATAATAGTGAACGATTGATTTGAGGATATTGACCTGCAATCGATTTAGCTAAACGCAACATGGATAATGTATGGTAACTTAGCCCTCCTACAAAGGCGTGATGATGACGTTTAGCTGCTGGATATTCAAAAAAGGCTTCTTGATATTTCCCTAGAATATTATGGACAATTCTTCTAAAATACGGATTTGTAATCTCAAACATTAATTGATTGAATTCTTCTTCCATTTCTTGTTTCGTCATCGGAGCGTGTTCTACAAAGTAGCTTGCAGAAGTCGGCTCTCCTTTTGACGCATCCGTTAGACGAAGACTCACAATTTTGACTTGCGGAGAATTATTGTATAGTTCCCGTTTTCCATTTAAAAGAACCACTTTTCCTGGAACATATTTTTCAATATCTTCAGAGGTTGCGGACCAGTACTTTCCATCCATTTGACCAGACTGATCTTGGAAGGTAAACGCAATAAAAGGTTTCCCATTTTTTGCCATTCGTACGTCCGCAGATTTAATAAGTAGGAAAATCTCAAAGCTGTCATCTACATTATATTCATATAATTTCTTTGTCATAAATTGACCCTCTTTCTCTTTAGCTCAACTTTAGAATGTTCTCTTTTGAAATTTCTGTAGGAACTTCCGTAGTAAAGTAAAATACTTGTGTTACACGAGATAGCTCTTCCATTAATTCTATCATAATCGATAGCCGTTCTCTATCAAAGTTTACGAATCCATCGTCAATCAGAACCGGAATTTTCATTTTCTTAGCTAATTGGAAAATAAAGGCAAATCGAATCGCAATATACAATTGGTCCAATGCCCCTTTTGAAAGATAGAAAGCTTCCATCCACTGACCATTTTGCTGCTGTACTTTCGCCTGTGTATCGCTCAAATGAATCTTCGTATATTGTCCCCTTGTTAATCGGCTAAAAATACGACTCGCTTCCTCTACAATCAATGGAACTTTCGTCGGAACCTTTTCATCTAGTTGCTTTAAGATCCATTTTGCAGCATACACTTGAGTTGCCCAATCCTTCATCGCTTCCTGAGCTTCGAATCGTTCAAAGTCCGCTTCCATTTGAAGATCTTCTACCTGCTCATCTTCTTCCAATAGTTCCGCCTTTGTTTGGAGACTTACTAGTTGGTCTCTGACTTCTTTACGTCTACTTTCCAACTGCGCCTTCGTGAAAACCTCGTCTTGAAGTTCTTCTTCAAGCGTTTCACGTTGCAAGCTTTCTTTTTCATCACTCGAGAAAATAGCGACTTGCTTTTCAATATAGGCTCTTTTTTGCGACAAGGCTACTCGATGGTCCAGAGTTGCCAGGTGACTTCTAAAGGCTTCTATCGTTGTAATGCCAAGAGGACGCAAGCTATTTAGCAATTCCTCTCTTACTTCTGTTGCATCTTGTTCTAATTGCGCTAAATGTTGCTCTTTCTTCAGGATACTTTCTTGGAGTTGTTCCATTTTAGCTTCTCTTTTTTGAGAATTCATCCATGCCTCACGAATGATTCCTAGTTGTTGCTGGACAGTTGCCGGTGCAGTGATCTGTTCATTTTTCCAGAAGTCTTGAATTTCTTCTTTAAATGCTGAAAGTCTTTCTTCCAACTGATTCCACTGTGCCTTCTTTTGTATGAAATCATTAACATTACGTCCTTCGTTTCGGCTAATAAAGCGTTTGGCATCTTCTAAGGTCACCTCAATGCCTTTATCCAAGAGAATTTGTTGAACACGTTCATTCTCTTTTTTGCTCTTTGGAGAAATGACTTGTCCGTTTTTTTGTAAAAAGAAAGCTCCTGCAACCCCAAGACCGCTAGCAATGATCACACTCACTAGCACTTGATTGGTTAAAAATCCAACAACAATCATCACGATAATCCCAATCAGCCCTATGAGTATTTCTGTTCGCATCGATGTAGTAGATTGATTTTCCCTTTGCATTGCATCGAATTTGGCGAGTTCGGCCTCTGTAAAGGGTTGAACACCTTCTCTTTGAACACCGATATTTCCAGGATGAGTCTTCAACTCACGTTCCAATTCAAAGGTACGTTCTTCAATAGCAGCCACACTTTGAGCTTTTGTATAAAGTGCTTCAAGCTCTGTGTCTTCTGTAGCTTCCCCTAGAGTTTGAACTTGGTCTTCTGTTCGTTTTAACTCTTCTTTTGTCTGTTCGATTTCTTTTTCAAACGAACGTAAGCAATGATTCGCCTCTATCGCCTTAGAATGGTCATATTCTTTTGGTAACTCGTACTGTCCTTCAATTGCGCGGTATTCTTCCAATGCATCAAAATAGGTATGCTTTTCTTCTAAAGCATCTATTCTGTTTTGAATCTTGGAAAGTTTTGTCGTCAATTCCTCTTCTTCTTGTTGGAGCCCTTTAATAGCATGAAGATATCCTTCATAGAGTGTATTCTCGCTTTTTGTTTGCGACAAACGATTCGTTAAGTCCTCGAGTCGATCGATTCGCTCATTGAGTTCTAGTTTTTTGGCTTGAGGTCGGTATAGTTTATTCGCATCGTTCAATAGACTTTGACTCTGTTCATATGCCCCTTTATGTCCCATGACACTGAGACTATATAAGAAACGATGCATTTCTTCTTCATTACTAAAGACGTTTTGTTGTAACTCCTCCTCATTAAATCCAAAAAGAGAATGGTACTCACTCAATGTTAATTCGTGAAGGATGCGCTCCAGCATAGACTCTGGTAACGCCTGACCCGTTTCGGCCGATTTTAATACTAATTTCTTTTGAGAACCTACTGCAGTTCTTTCAATGATGAGAGACCCTAGTCCTTCATCTTCAATCCACATTCGCCCGCCCCGCGTATTCGTATGAAGTGGCTGATAAGGATACACCCCATTCTTCTTTTGCTTAAAATCAAAGAGCATTTGTTCGATAAATCTTCGAATGGTCGTCTTCCCAGATTCGTTCAGCCCTTGAACGACTTGTAAGTTCGGATGGAAGGTAAACGTCTCATGTTCCCATTTTCCAAAATGATCGATTTCGATTTTTGAAATATACATTAACCTTCCTCCCTTCCTAAAAAGCGAGCTTCTAATAAACGCATCGCACGTTCGTGAATCTCTTCTTGGACATCTTCTTGATGGAGAAACTCCCTCATCCATTGATTGGCAAACCCGCTCTTTGCAATCTCCATTTCAGAAAAAATCGTAGAATCCTTCTCCCCTACTAAAGAGATTCCAGAGACGCCGCGTAAAGGCTCTATCATTCGTTCTCTAATACTCATTACACTCACAAGTGAGCCTCTTTCTTCCAATAAAGAATTCACTACCTGTGAGATTTGCTGTAACTCTTCTCTTGTAAATAGCGACTCTTGTATTTGCAAAAAGACTGTAACGAGGCTACGTTTTTCTACTTTTGGAAGATCCTCTACAATGAGATAAGGAACAGTTTCCAAACGAGCACTTTCTGTAATCCTTATTGTGACGTCCATCCAATCCATTGTACTCGTCTCAATAAAGTGAATCTGTGGAGGCCGCCCTGAAGTGATTTCGACTAAAAACGCTCCTTTTTCTCCACTCTCAGATCGGTCAGCTCCCTGTGTCGTTCCACTATACCAAGCACATGGATTCTGTGATACTTCTTGGCAATGATGAATATGCCCTAGCGCCCAGTAATCATAGTTTTTAACTCTTAATTCAGGAATTGAAAAAGGAGCATAGCGCCCACTGGAAGAAGTCACCTCACCATGTAAAACCCCAACATGAACATCACAGTGTGGGCTCTTGATAGGATACTCTTGTACTTTTCGTTCAGGGATAACAGGAATATCATAACTAAATCCACTAAAGGCCACCCGTTCTCCCGTTTTTGTTTCTAGTTCAATTGTTTCAACAGTACTTCCAAAAGTATAAATGTGGTCTCCTGACACATAAGGAGTCCCCGCATCATGATTGCCAAGCGCTAAAATAACAGGAATCCCAAAAGGAGCCAGCCGATTTAGTTGCTGTTGAAGAAACAACTTTTCTTTGATAAAGGTCCGTTGGCTATCCAATAAATCTCCTGATAAAACAAGTGCATCCACTTCTTCTTCAATGGCTTTATTTACAACTGTTTCAAAAGCATCAAAGGCAGCCTGTTTTAACTCCCTTGCGATCTCACGATGATTCTTTCCAATGCCTGCATAAGTAATCCCCAGATGGACATCTGATGCATGGATCAATTTGACCATTCTAGTTACTCCTTTCTTTTCTTCAAAAAAAGCATATTTTCCTGAACCGTCTGTTGTGCGTTCAAAGAAAATATGCTTTGGATCGATTCTTATTAAAACCGTTTGATTGAACTATTTACCATTATAAAGCTCTTGAAGTGGATTTGTAATGATACGGTTAATGTCTTGCATAATCGTATTCAAACGTTGCTCCGCTTCCATCAACGCTTTAATATATTCATTTTCGCTCACTTTTTGTCCTAATTCTTGAGCTTTTTGAATATCTTCTTCCGTAATTTCTTGTCCTGAATATTGTTTTTGTTGTAATTCGATATTCACTTGACGGAATTCATCGAATAATGCTTTTGCTGTTTCATCTGCTTCAATGGCTTCGAAGCTTTCTTTTACAGTTTTGAATTCAGCTAAATCACGCAAATCACGTTCTAATTGGTTTGCTGTATCATAAATATTACTCATCTTTCATCCTCCTGATTGTTTTGTTTTATTATAACATATCGTCGTCTACTACACTACAAATACGAACGTACATTCGTACTATCGATTATTAAATTTATTCCAGATATTTCTACCCCATTCCTGAAGTTGATTCCAGATTTGTTCTCCAGTCTTTTGGGCGTCCTGAATAAAATTATCTAGCGTATTATTTTGATTTTTTTGATTTGCTTGTTTGGTTTTTACAGGCTCTACATTAAATGCCGTATTGGCTGTATATTGCAGTAAGCCTTCCATCTCTAGTTTAAAGAGTGGCCCTACCCCTTCTCTACTAGAAGCTGATAAGGAATAGTTTCCGGATTGGTCATACCCCATCCAAGTTGCCACCACTACATCCGGCGTGTATCCAATCATCCATTGGTCCCTAGAACCATTTTCATTATTAAGAGCTTCTGTAGTTCCTGTCTTTCCGGCAATAATTTTACCTGAAGGGGAAAATGGAGCTCCTAGCCCTTCTTGACCATAGACTGTTAGAAGCATGCTTGTCATCTTCTTAGCTACTTCTTCAGTTGTTACACGATTGTCTTTAACCGCTGTATTATCAACAATGACTTTCCCGTTTGCATCTACAATTTTAGTAACAAAACGAGGTTTCGTACGAACACCTTTATTGGCAAAGGCTGTATAAGCTGAGGCCATTTGGATTGGAGAAACCCCTTTTGTAAGTCCTCCTAAAGCAATTCCTAAATATTCATCTCCTGGATCGGTTTCAATTCCAAATTGATGGACTTTTTCGATTCCTTTTTTCAAACCAATTTTATCTAATAACCATACTGCAGGAGCATTCCAACTTTGGTTCAAAGCTTCTGTCATCGTCACAGTTCCTTGATACTGTTTATTCCAGTTTTCTGGAGTATATTTGTCTGACCCATAAGAACGTTTCTCATCCACGAGTACAGAATTCGGTTGGTATCCTTCTTCCAGAGCAGAAGTATATACAGCTAATGGTTTAAACGTAGAACCGGGTTGTGCTTGTAGTTGAGTGGCACGGTTAAATCCTCGGAAGGTATGTTTCTCATTCGTACGTCCTCCAACCGTTGCTAGGACATCCCCATTTTGTGGATCCATAGCTACAGAAGCCGCCTGAGCAATCGTTCCATCACTAGCTTTCGGGAATAACCAACTATTGGAGAAGGTTTCTTCCATATCTGCTTGCATCTTTTGGTCTAAGCCTGTATATATTTTATACCCTTTATTTAGCAGTTCTTCTTCACTAATCCCATAATTATTAGTAATTTCGTTAATAACGGCATCAAAATAATAAGGATATTTATAACGAGAGTTTGCTACATAAGCGTCTTGAACCGTAATGACTTCCGCCCCAGCTTTATCCGCTTCCTCTTGCGTAATTTTTCCATTAGTCACCATTAATTGTAACACTGTAGCACGACGTTTCACCGTTGCTTCCATATCATCGATTGGATTATACACATTAGGTGCCTTTAAGCTTCCGGTTAATACGGCAGCTTCACTAATCGTTAAATCTTTGGCACTTTTACCAAAGTAACGTAAAGACGCATTCTCAATTCCGTATGCACCGTTACCAAAGTAGGCATTATTTAAATACATCTCTAAAATTTGATCTTTCGAATATTTCTTTTCCAGCTCAAAACTTAAAAATAGTTCTTTTGCTTTTCTTAAAAACGTCTGATCTTGTGTTAGAAAGGCATTCTTAGCCAACTGTTGGGTGATGGTACTTCCTCCACCTGTGACACGACCGCGATTGAGTAATAACCCAAATGTGGCACGTAAGAACCCCATTGGATCAAACCCATGGTGATCATAGAACCGCTTATCCTCGGTAGAAACGAGGGCATTAATCATATTTGGAGAGATTTGATCGATGGTCACAAATTCTCCTTTGTTGATGTTTAAAACTCCCGCTTCTTGATTATTGCGGTCATAGACTTCTGTTACTTGTACCATCCCAGCTCTTAAACCACTAACATCAGTAGTTTTAGCGGTATAGACTAAAAATGCTGAAAATGCCGTAATAGCCGTAAGAATGAGGACAAGAATTAATTTCGTCACATGGAATTTTCTCCAAAAACGACGAATGGCTAACATAATTTTATGATTCCAAACTCTTTTTATAATCGATGGTTGTGTAGGCTCTTCTGTATGACGATGTTCGACTGTCTCTTCTTGTTCTTGATCATGTGTCACGTGATCGACATGATCTTTTTCATTAAATTCTTCGTTCATACAATCCTCCTTTTAAATTGAATCTATTATACTGTACCACAAAAACTTTTAAATCCACATAAAAGTTTTTGACCTTTTACAAAAAATTAAACGATTCTTCTTTTACATCCCAGTCTTTCTACTATGTCCCATAAAAGAAATAAAGGACGAAGGAAATCTCTTCCTTACGTCCTTATGATGTCATACTGCAAATAGTCTTTCTAAATCTTCATTACTAAACGCTTGGCCTTCTGGTTCGTTCACACGTTCAATTGTTGCTCCTAAAGCACGCAATTTTTCATGGAATTCAAAGTATCCACGGTCTAAGAACTGTAATTCTGTGACTCTTGTATATCCTTTAGCGACCATACCCGCAATAATTAATGCCGCCGCTGCACGTAAATCCGTTGCTTTTACTTCTGCACCAGACAAGACAGATGCACCCGTCATCACAGCTGTGTGAGAATCAATTCGGAATTGAGCTCCCATACGACGCATTTCTTCTAAATGATTGAAACGGTTCTCGAAAACTGTTTCCGTCATCGTACTAGTTCCTGTTGCTAGTAATTGGGCAATCGTCATTTGCGCTTGCATATCTGTTGGAAATCCTGGGTGAGGTAATGTTTTCACATCGGTAGGTTTCAATGAATCTGGGCCAATCACACGAATGCCATCTTCCTCTTCAATAAATTGAACACCCATTTCCCCTAATTTAGAAATTAATGGTTGATTGTGCTCCGCAATTGCATCTTCAATAAATACGTTCCCTTTCGTTACCGCTGCTGCGACCATGAAAGTTCCTGCTTCAATACGGTCAGGGATAATTGAATGGATGGTTCCATCTAAACGTTCCACCCCTTCGATACGCATATTTTCAGTCCCTGCACCTACAATTTTAGCACCCATTTTATTTAAAATATTAGCTAAGTCTACGATTTCTGGCTCACGAGCTACGTTTTCTAAGTGAGTAGTTCCTTTTGCTAATGTTGCGGCCATCATAATATTTTGAGTGGCACCTACTGATGGGAAATCTAGGTAAATACGAGCTCCATGAAGTTCGTCTGCATGCGCTTCAATATATCCCTCTGTTTGAACGATTGTTGCTCCCATCGCTTCGAACCCTTTTAGGTGAAGGTCGATAGGACGACTACCGATGGCACAACCACCTGGCATCGCCACACGCGCATGTCCAAAACGAGCTAATAGTGGTCCCATCACAACGATTGACGCACGCATTTTGCTCACATATTCAAAAGCAGCAGTCGTTGTAATATCTTTTGTAGCATTCAACGTAATAGCTTTTTCTTCTTCATCAAATGTGCTTAATACGTTTAGGCTTCCTAATACGTTTAACATCATATGTACATCTGATAAGTTCGGTACATTTGTTAAATGAGTAACGCCTTTATCTGCCAAAATACTTGCTGCTAAAATCGGTAATACCGCATTTTTAGCTCCTTCAACTTTTACTGTCCCTTGAAGTCGTGTATCGCCACCGCGAACGATCATCTTTTCCATGAAATAACCTCCGAAAACTCAATCCAATTACTGTATCACATTTTGAATATACTGATTTAAATAGTCTGATAAATCGAATATGACTTTTGCTATACTTGCGCCCATCCAAATGGCGATAAGTAAAAAGAGGATTCGTGCTTCTTGTACGCGCCCTTTTTTCAGGATTTTTTCAATTTGAATTCCTTGAAGCGCCCAGTAACTCAGTACAATAAAAGCAATAATTAACGTCATTCTAACCATCAATGTTACTTGAATCATACGTATTCCCCCAGTCATATACTGCCTTTCTATACTACCATATTTGACCATTAAAAAAAAGCAGGAGATATCTTCCTGCTTATCCAATGAAGTAAAAACATCCTAGTCTAATAAGTGCGGCTAAAATCAGGCTTAAAAATAACGTTTTTTTAGAGTCTTGAATGAATATTGCTAGTAGAGTCATCCCTAAAAACAGAATGGGGATTGAACCTAATATTAGAGGATGAATTCCTCCAATCTCAAAGAGTAAAACTGCCTTGATGCAGAACATTAATAATACAGAAGGCCACATCATCCTCACTAATATTCGTCCTATAAAAACGCAGTTTCGGCTTCGAACTAGTATCAAAAGTCGCATGCTCTCATACTCATTAATAAAATACATCAAAATAAGAACTTCCATTACCATTAAGAAAACACTTAAAAGATGCCCAAAAAGAAAGGTAACGGGTATAAAGCTGAAGTGAGCCTCGATATAAAACGACGGTAATGGATGAAACAAATTCCATACTATTAACAAACCAAAAAGATAGAGAATCCACTCTCGAATTGGAAATAACTGTTTCATTGAAGAATCAGCTTCCCTTCTTCCATCAAATATTCCTTATCAAACTGTAATTCGGCTAAATTATCATGAGCAGCAATCACAATCGATTTTCCTTCTTTGTGAAGCTGTTGGACTAGTTGATGAAACTGTTGAAGTGATTTTTTATCTAGTCCTCGAGTTGGCTCATCTAATAAAATTAAATTTTGATCCTCCATCACAGCTTGAGTAATCCCCATTTTCTGACGCATTCCAACGGAATATTTTTTCACGTGAACTTTACTATCAAAATCTAAATCAAAATTATTCACTATTTCTCTAATTTTTGATTCATTGTAATTTTTATTGATAGATGCTAAAAATTTAAGATTCGTTTTTAAACTACTTTCTTCCATGAACGCTGGATTCTCAATCAAAGCTCCAATTCGTACATTACTATCTAAAACAACTTCACCTTTATCCGGCTCCAAAATATCACAAAAAAGCTTAAATAAAGTAGACTTTCCGCATCCATTAGCTCCTACAATATGAATAAGCTCTCCTTGTTCAATTTTGAAATCAACCTCTTCTAAAATCACTTGAAAGCCAAATTTTTTGGATACATTTTTTAATTCTAACATGAGTACCTCCCCTTCACTCTCGTAATAGAAACAATATCGTAAAATAAGATGTTAATGAAAATAGGATAGAACCAATAATAGCCATATTTCTATTACACCCAATAGAAATCGTATAGATGATTAATCCCGAACAAATTAAATACACGCTTTTTAATAGAGCAAATATCAGCATCAGTTTTGAAAATGCTTGTCCATTCATCATTTGGAATAGTAACGCTAAGGAGAATTGAGCAACAAAATAACAAACAACTGAAACTAACACAGTTCCCAATTGATAAAATTGATAGTTTTTCTCCCCAACTCTTTGAATGAGAAGGTAACGGATTTGATGTCGTCTCCAAATGACAACCCCTAGTAAAACTAATAATAAGGTGTCTGAGAAATATGCTGTAAAATGGGAAGACAATAAGTCTAGTATTAAGTTACCGAAAATTTGCCCTTTTAAAACAAAAGAGACTCCAGAAACAATCGATAATCCATACACCCATTGTTGTCTTTTTCCTTTTAGGAGCTCATTCATTAATATCCCTCCTTCAAATCCATCTTTCTTCTGATAATTAATAGGAGAATCGTCAAAAGACTATAAAATATCGCAGGATATACAAAAATAACCCAGGCTGAATGAGAAATAGTTTCTGCTAATAATGTGTACATTCCTGGTTGAATGAGTGATAAAACGCAAATTGAATAGCCGATAATCGGGGAAATTCCACCTATAACCATTGCTAATAAAAGCGATATAATCACTAATAACAATCCACTGCATAAATAAATGATATATCGCTTTAGGAACAATCCAACTGAAAAAACAAATGAATAGAAAATAGCATATCCTAAAGGTATTATTACTATCGTACAGATTAAATTGACAAAACTATTGGTTGAAAAGTTGATAGTAAAGGACCATGTCAAATATGAACTATTCTCCTCGAAGATAAAAGGAGAATAGAAAATATGGACCATGATAGCTTGGAGCACCATTTTTACAAAGAAAACAAAATAGATTATGATAAAGTTCGTTTTAAATTGTCTTAATAGAAGTGGTGAAAAGAATGTTTTTTTATGTCGTAATCTCACAGATTGTAAATAGTCGCAATGCGTTATCCTTTGTCTAATACATTCGTGAGAAAAGAATAGCGGTGGAATCATAAATGCCACAAAACCATACACAGCGTCCAATATCTGAATGGAGCTGAATATAATTTCATAAAACAGTGGTATTCCTCCTTCTGCTCCTCCAAAGTGTCCCGTTGACAAATGATAATGAATATAGTTTAGAATCATAACGATGGAAAGTATCCAATAGAAAATGATTGAGAACATTGACCATTTATTTTTATAAAATACCATTTTTTTCACCTACTTTTGCCTTCAATTTTTTTACACTAAGAATAACTTTGTTTCCGTTTTCATTGTACTCTTTTTATGTGCAACAAACAATAATCAATTATGAAAATTATCGATAAACACATATAAAAATCCACTACTTTTAAAACTCAAACTAAAAAAAGAAGAATTATGCTATACTGAAAGAAAGCGAGGGAAAAGAATGTTAGAAAAATATAAAACGATTAAAGAAAATGGAGTCCATGAAATTGAGATCAAAGGGTCCAGGTTTATCGCCCATTTTAGCCGTGTAAAAGACGAAGAAGAGGCGCTGGAATTTATTCAAACGATCAAAAAGGAACATTGGAAAGCCACTCATAACTGCTCTAGTTTTCTCATTGGTGAAAACGATCAAGTTCAACGAGCAATGGATGATGGCGAACCTAGCGGAACGGCAGGTGTTCCCATGCTAGAAGTGTTGAAGAAAAATGAATTAAAAGACATTGCTGTGGTAGTCACTCGTTACTTTGGCGGTACAAAACTAGGTGCAGGGGGCCTCGTTCGCGCATATTCTGGGGCAGTAAGTGAAGGCCTGAAAGCCATAGGAGTGGTAGAATGTCGGCTTGAGGAACAACTCTCACTTTCTTTCAACTATGCACATGTAGGAAAAGTAGAATATTATTGCCAAACTCAACAGATTCCAATTGTGGATAAAGTCTTTCTAAACGACGTACAATTTACATGTAGCCTGCCCGTTCAAGAAGTGGAACACTTTGAAGCAGAAATCATTGAGCTCCTACAAAATCAAGTCACTTTTGATAGTCTTGGTACAAAATATACCGAATACGAAATCTAATCAAAAAGACCTATTCAAATGAATAGGTCTTTTTGTAAGGTTTTAAAGGGAGTTCAATTTCAAAAAAATGATCGCACTAGTTGATTGACTTAAACAAAGCTTTGATTCTTTGTTTAAGCCGAATCAACTTTGCGTGGGAGCCATAGGAACTCATTGAGAAAGGTTTGAGTTCTGGCCTCTCCTTTGACCTACACTAGAGGAAACGTAAAGAGGGGGCACGGGTTTCCAGACGTTTCCTTAAAAGAGAAGATTATCAATATCGGTTTGCGACAATAGAAGATCCATTTTCGCTAAATTGGAATAACGATTCATCGTTGGAAGTTCATCCAGTATGACGATATCTGTTCCAAGGCGTTTTAATAATTGATCAATCATATTCGAAAGTCGCATTGCAAAAGGGCCACTCGTAATAAATCTACGTGGGACTGCCTCCATCATCATGATGATTTCTAAAATATAATTTTGAATGGCCTTCGTATCTAAATCTGTTTCTTGTAAAAAGATGATTTCTCTCTCATCGGCCATCGCCAGCATAAAAGCACCTTTTTTATAGAATCCCATCGCAGCAATTGGAGAAAGTGTCAGTTGAATTTCACAGCTACCTGTAAGAATTCCTTGAATCATCTTTTTAGCTCTCAGAAGTGAAAAATCACTAACCACAATGGGTTCCGGCTTCACTTGGAAAAATGGCTTGAGTTCTTCAATCGTATCGAAACTCATCTCTTTACGAGTGATTCCTAGAGACTTAATTTGTTTTGTTTTTTGGTTATATTCTAAAACAGAGTAAAAATCCTCTTCTTTTTGTTTAAGAACTTTCGCCGCTTTTAAAATTTCTTCCCAGTTTCCTTCTTGAAGTAATACTGTAGTGATTCGTTGTACAAAAGTAATTTCAGACTTTTTTAAATCAGCAAAAAGATCAAATGGTTCATTGAAGCTCGAGATAATTGGTAATTCTCTAGCTCCTTTCACAGGATACCCTTTTTGCTTTAAGTATTCCATTTCGCCTTCATCAAATTCACTTCGCTTTACAAACTGAATTTCGATGCCTTTTCGAAACCAAAATGCTTCTGGTTTTTCTTCTCCAACAACCTCATCTGACATCGAAACAAGTCTTTCAGAAAGTCGATATCGAACAAGTTCCTCTTCGTTCTTAAAGAATAATAATCGAAGATCTTGTGGTTGATTTTTTTCAATTAGGAAGAAAAACTTAACAGCTCCCGTCTTATTCTGGAAAGCAAAGGCAGCATTTTTGAGTTCTGTTTGCTTTTTTACCTTCTTAAGAAGCAACGGTATCAGTTGGTACAATTCTTGACTCATATACACTACCCCTATCTTTCATTTATTCATTTTTATTATACTACCTTTCACATTTTTTTGATAGCGTTTTTAGTTTTTATTTAAAATATTATATATTTGACGTTTTTTAATGATTTATTTCCTTCATAAACTATTAATTCCCACTATCTCATGAATTTATTCGTTTTTTTAACCGCTCAATTTTCTCTATTTTCAGAAAACTTAATCTTTTCTTAATTATTTAATCGTGATAATTTCTTAATTTGGGTAAAAAAATACCCCCTCAAGCATTGGAAACCCAATCCTTGACGGGGTAAGGAATACTTCTTAACGATCGATTTCTGTTACTTTTCCTGTAGCATTCGAAACTTTAACAGTGACATCATCATTTGCACCTAGATAAATGTCAAATTCCCAAATGACTTCACCATCATCTCTGTCAACACTCCACTCACGGATAGAACCGTTAGGATATTCTTTTTGAGCGACAGCAGCCATATCATCCACTTGTTTCAATGAAGCTGTGTCAATTTTCTCTTCATTTCTTTCACCTGGTTCAGCTGGTACTTCAGCATATTTAGAGAATGATTTTGTAGCTTTATCATAGCGATACGTATATTCTTTTGTATCGTTGATTGCTTCAATTTCATAATACATCCCATTTACAAATTCGATAGTGGTAATGTCTAAATCAGGGAAAGCTTTTTTGAAAGTGTCAATCAATTCTTTCTGCATTGCATTTTGACTTCCCATAGACTGACTAGAATTTGTCGTAGCACTTGAAGTAGTAGCTGTATTGGCTGTACTTGTAGTGGCTGTCACAGTTGTAGCAGGAGCTTGTGTTGTCTGTTGCACTGTTGTTTCAGGAGCAGCAGTCGTAGTTTCTTTTGCTGGTGCAGCTTGATTTGAACAGGCTGCTAATAGGCTTGCGGCTGCAAGACTTAAGATTTTTGTTGTTTTTTTCATTTCTTCACTCCATTCTTAAGTTTCCGCTATTATACACTATTTTGTTAGAACCTCAAAGAAACTTCTATGAATAATCTAAGAAAAAACACCCTATTGAAAACATCAATAGGGTGCTTGAATTCACAGATTATTCATTTGTGTCTTCTTCAGAAGGAGTTGGTTCTCCAACAAGAACTTCTGTTTGTTCCACTGATAATACTGGTTCTGAAGTACTTGTTTCCATATTGCGGTAACGAGCCATACCTGTACCAGCAGGGATGATCTTACCAATGATAACATTTTCCTTCAATCCGAGTAAGTGGTCTTTCTTGCCGCGGATAGAAGCATCTGTCAAGACACGAGTTGTTTCTTGGAATGATGCAGCAGACAAGAAGCTGTTTGTTTCTAATGAAGCTTTTGTAATACCTAATAATACAGGACGCGCTGTCGCAGGTACTTCACCGTTCATGATTGCTGAGCGGTTACGTTCTGTAAAGTCTGCAATATCAAGTAATGTTCCTGGAAGGATTTCTGTTGAACCTGGATCCATTACGCGAACTTTACGTAACATTTGACGAACCATTACCTCAACGTGTTTATCGCCGATTTCTACCCCTTGCATACGGTATACTTTTTGTACTTCACGTAATAAGTAGTTTTCAACGGATAATACGTCACGAACACGTAATAATTCTTTAGGATCGATAGAACCTTCAGTTAAAGGAGCACCACGATCGATGATTTGTCCTTCTTCCACTTTTAGACGAGCTGTAAATGGAACTGTGTAAGAACGAGTATCTGTAGAGCCTTTAATCGTAATTTCTTTTGTACGACTTCCAGCATTTTCTTCGATAGAAACGACTTCACCCGCTACTTCACTGATTGTCGCAACCCCTTTAGGATTACGAGCTTCGAAGATTTCTTGGATACGAGGTAAACCTTGAGTAATATCGTCTCCGGCAACCCCACCGGTATGGAACGTACGCATTGTTAACTGTGTACCAGGTTCCCCGATTGATTGAGCGGCAATTGTACCAACTGCTTCCCCAACTTCAACTTCTGAACCTGTAGCTAAGTTACGTCCGTAACAGTATTTACATACACCATGTTTTGTATCACATGTGAAGGCTGAACGAATTGTAATTTCTTCGATTCCAGCTTCAATAATCTTACGAGCAATATCTTCAGTAATGATTTCATTACGTGCTACTAACACTTCACCTGTTTCAGGATGTTTCACTGAACGTTGTGCGTAACGTCCTAACATACGTTCTTCAAGTGTTTCAATGACTTCATTTCCCTCTTTAATCGCAGTAATTGTTAAACCACGATCGCTTCCGCAGTCTGTTTCACGAATGATAACATCTTGCGCAACGTCTACTAAACGACGAGTTAAGTAACCTGAGTCGGCTGTCTTCAAGGCCGTATCGGTCATCCCTTTACGAGCACCGTGAGTAGACAAGAACATTTCCATAACGGTTAACCCTTCACGGAAGTTTGATGTAACCGGTAATTCCATGATCTTACCGTTAGGAGCGGCCATAAGTCCACGCATACCAGCAAGCTGAGTAAAGTTAGAGATGTTACCACGGGCTCCAGAGTCACTCATCATGAAGATTGGGTTACGAGAACCTAATGTGCGAATTAACGCTTTTTGGATATCATCTTTCGCTTTGTTCCATGTTTCGATAACACGTTCATAACGTTCGTCATCTGTAATTAAACCACGACGGAATAATTTAGAAATGTTGTCGACTTGTTTATGTGCATCTTCAAGAATTTCTTTCTTGTTATCTGCAACTGAAATATCTGCAATCCCTACTGTTAAACCAGCACGAGTTGAGAATTTATATCCTAAGTCTTTCATACGGTCTAACATCATTGAAGTTTCAGTGATATGGAATCGTTTGAACACTTCTGCGATGATTTGACCTAAGTTTTTCTTCTTAAATGGCGAAACGATTTCACGTTTAGCAATTTCTTCTTTGATGTTTGCTCCTGGCTCTAAGAAGCATTTATCTGGTGTAGCTACTTCTAAGTTTTCCATTGTTGGCTCATTTAAGTAAGGGAATTCATTTGGCATGATTTCGTTGAATAATAATTTACCAACAGTTGTGACCATCATTCTCTCTTTTTGCCAATCTGTAAATGGTTTATGAGCAAGTGAGCTTGCAGGAACCGCAATACGGCTGTGTAAGTGTACATAACCATTGTTATAAGCTAATACTGCTTCGTCCATGTCTTTGAAGAACATACCTTCCCCAACACGGCCTTCTTGTTCCATTGTTAAGTAATAGTTCCCTAAAACCATGTCTTGAGATGGAGTAACAACTGGTTTACCATCTTTAGGGTTTAGGATGTTTTGAGCCGCTAACATCAGTAAGCGAGCTTCTGCTTGAGCTTCTTGAGACAGTGGCACGTGAACCGCCATTTGGTCTCCATCGAAGTCGGCATTGTAGGCTTCACACACTAATGGGTGAAGACGGATGGCACGACCTTCTACTAGAGTTGGTTCAAACGCTTGAATCCCTAGTCTGTGAAGTGTAGGTGCACGGTTCAATAGAACTGGGTGTTCACGAATGACTTCTTCAAGGATTCCCCAAATATCGTCATCTAAACGTTCAATTTTACGTTTAGCGCTCTTAATGTTTCCAGCGATTTCTCGTTCAACTAATTCTTTCATTACGAAAGGTTTGAATAATTCAATCGCCATTTCTTTAGGAAGACCACATTGGTACATTTTCAAGTTTGGTCCTACTACGATTACAGAACGTCCAGAGTAGTCTACACGTTTACCAAGTAGGTTTTGACGGAAACGTCCTTGTTTCCCTTTAAGCATGTGGCTTAATGATTTCAATGGACGGTTACCTGGTCCAGTAACTGGACGGCCACGACGACCATTATCAATTAAAGCATCGACCGCTTCTTGTAACATACGTTTTTCGTTTTGAACGATGATACGTGGTGCATTTAGTTCTAATAAACGTTTTAGACGGTTATTACGGTTAATTACACGACGGTATAAATCGTTTAAGTCACTTGTCGCAAAACGTCCACCTTCTAATTGAACCATTGGACGTAAATCTGGTGGGATAACTGGAATAACATCCATTACCATCCAACCAGGTTTGTTTCCTGATTCTTTGAAGGCATCTAGAATATCTAAACGACGGATTGCACGCGTACGTTTTTGACCTTGAGCTGTTTTCAACTCTTCTTTTAATTCAGCGATTTCAGCCTCTAAGTCAACTTTATTTAATAATTCTTGAACGGCTTCCGCACCCATTGCTGCATGGAAACGAGTTCCAAATTCAGCACGTTTTTCACGGTATTCACGTTCTGTTAATAATTGTTTGTTCATTAAAGTTGTGTCGCCAGCGTCAATAACAACATAGCTTGCAAAATAAATGACTTCTTCCAACGCACGTGGACTCATGTCTAACACAAGTCCCATGCGGCTTGGAATGCCTTTGAAGTACCACACATGTGATACTGGAGCTGCTAATTCGATGTGTCCCATACGTTCACGACGAACTTTTGAGCGCGTAACTTCAACGCCACAACGATCGCAGACTTTACCTTTATTATTAATTTTCTTTAATTTTCCACAAGAACATTCTAAGTCTTTTGTTGGTCCAAAGATTTTCTCGCAGAATAAACCATCGCGTTCTGGTTTTAAAGTACGGTAGTTGATTGTTTCAGGTTTTGTAACTTCCCCATGTGACCATTCACGGATTTTCTCCGGTGACGCCAAACCAATCTGCATACTTTCAAAATTATTTACATCTATCAAGGGGCCTACCTCCCTTTCTTTTGGAATTGCCCTACGATTCCAATAGTTCTATTACTCTTCGTCAATTTCAAAATCATCTTCAACAACGTCTACTTCAACGTCTTCAGATGAAGTTTCTTCTGCTGCTGATAATTCAGCTGCACGATCAGAATACTCATCTAATTGCGCACGTCTTTCGTTTGTTCTTTCAACGTCACTGAAACGAATTCCTTCGTCTTCGTCCATATCTTCAAGTTTGATTTCTTCATCTTGTGCGTCCAGTACTTTCATATCAAGACCTAAAGCTTGTAATTCTTTTACTAATACGCGGAATGATTCAGGTACACCTGGACGTGAAATTTGTTGACCTTTAACGATTGATTCGTAAGTCTTCACACGACCAACAACGTCATCTGATTTGTACGTTAAGATTTCTTGTAATGTATAAGCAGCACCATAAGCTTCCAGTGCCCATACTTCCATTTCCCCAAAACGTTGTCCACCAAATTGCGCTTTACCTCCAAGAGGTTGTTGTGTAACGAGTGAGTATGGTCCAATTGAACGAGCGTGAAGTTTGTCGTCAACCATGTGGGCAAGTTTGATCATGTACATAACCCCTACTGACACACGGTTATCGAATGGTTCCCCTGTACGTCCATCATATAGAATTGTTTTCGCATCACGAGCCATCCCCGCTTCTGCAACAGTTCCCCATACGTCTTCATCTTGCGCACCATCGAATACTGGTGTTGCGATGTAAATACCTAATTCACGAGCTGCCATCCCTAAGTGTAACTCTAACACTTGTCCGATGTTCATACGTGAAGGTACCCCTAATGGGTTTAACATGATGTCAACTGGTGTTCCATCTGGTAAGAATGGCATATCTTCTTCCGGCATAATACGGGAAACAACCCCTTTATTACCGTGACGTCCGGCCATCTTATCCCCTTCATTGATCTTACGTTTTTGTACAATATATACACGAACTAATTTGTTTACACCAGGTGCTAATTCATCACCTGCTGCACGTGTGAACACACGTACATCGCGGACAATACCGCCACCGCCGTGAGGTACACGTAGAGACGTGTCACGAACTTCACGGGCTTTTTCTCCGAAGATTGCGTGTAATAAACGTTCTTCTGGTGATTGTTCTGTTAACCCTTTAGGAGTTACTTTACCAACTAAGATATCACCATCTTTAACTTCAGCACCGATACGAATAATTCCGTCTGCGTCAAGGTTCTTCAATGCGTCTTCCCCAACGTTTGGAATCTCACGAGTAATTTCTTCAGGTCCAAGTTTTGTATCACGAGCTTCTGAATCGTAGTCATCGATGTGGATTGAAGTATACACATCATCTTTAACTAGACGTTCACTCATAATAACCGCATCCTCGTAGTTGTAACCTTCCCATGTCATGAACGCTACTAGAACGTTTTGTCCTAATGCTAATTCACCTTTTTCCATAGAAGGTCCATCTGCTAGGATTTCGCCTTTAACGACTTTATCCCCTTGTGCCACGATTGGACGTTGGTTGTAACACATACCCGCGTTTGATCCGTGGAACTTAGTGATTTGGTAAGTATCTAATGAGCCATCAGCTGTACGTACACGTACTTCTTTAGCATCAACGAATTCGACTACACCATCACGTTTACATAACAAGGCAACCCCTGAGTCATGTGCAGATACGTATTCCATACCTGTACCGATGAATGGTGCTTTTGGATTTAACAATGGAACAGCTTGACGTTGCATGTTCGCACCCATCAACGCACGGTTTGAGTCGTCGTTTTCTAAGAACGGGATACATGCTGTCGCAACTGCAACTACTTGTTTTGGAGAAACGTCCATATAGTCAACGCGTTCTACTGGCACTTCTAAGTTTTCAGATACGTAACGCGCCATAACAACATCATTCACGAAGCTTCCATCTTCATTTAATGGAGAGTTTGCTTGCGCTACTACGAAGCTATCTTCTTCGTCAGCTGTTAAGTAGTCGATTTTATCTGTAACTTTATGAGTGTTCCAGTCTACACGACGGTATGGAGTTTCAATGAAACCATATTTGTTAATCTTCGCATAGGTTGATAAGCTGTTAATCAACCCGATGTTTGGTCCTTCAGGAGTTTCGATAGGACACATACGACCATAGTGAGAATAGTGAACGTCACGAACTTCATATCCGGCACGGTCACGAGTCAAACCACCAGGTCCTAACGCTGATAGACGGCGTTTGTGTGTTAACTCTCCTAATGGGTTTGTTTGGTCCATGAATTGTGACAATTGAGAAGATCCGAAGAACTCTTTAATTGCCGCAACGACTGGACGGATATTGACTAATTGTTGTGGTGTCACTGTCGCAGTGTCTTGAATTGACATACGTTCGCGAACCACACGTTCCATACGAGATAAACCAATACGGAATTGGTTTTGTAATAATTCTCCTACTGAACGGATACGACGGTTTCCTAAGTGGTCGATGTCGTCTGTTGTTCCGATTCCTTCGTAAAGGTTTAAGAAGTAGCTGATTGTAGCGATAATGTCGCTTGCAGTCACGTGTTTCACGTCTTCAGTCACGTTTCCGTTCCCAATAACTTTAATCACGCGTTCTGGGTCAGCTGGTGAATAAACTTCTACTGTTTGGATCGTTACTGGCTCTTTAATAACACCGTCTTCTGATGGATGTAAAGTGAATAGGTTCGCACCTTTTTCAAGGACTTCTACCACTTTTTCCATTACATCGCGTTCAAGAACTGTTCCTTTTTCAACAACGATTTCTCCTGTTTCAGGATCTACTAAGTTCTCAGCAATTGTTTGGTGTAATAAACGATTTTTTAGGTTTAATTTTTTATTGACTTTGTAGCGTCCAACTGCTGCTAAATCATAGCGGCGTGGGTCAAAGAAACGAGCTGTTAATAAGTTACGCGAACTTTCAGCTGTTTTTGGTTCACCTGGACGTAGACGGTCATAAATGTCTTTTAGGGCTTCTTCTGTACGAGATTCATCCATACGTTTATGAACATCTTTATCTAGAGTTAAACGTAATGTTTCGCTATCTCCGAAGATTTCTTGGATAAGCTCATCTGAACCGAAACCTAACGCACGAACTAATACCGTTAATGGAATTTTACGAGTACGGTCGATACGCACATAAGAAATGTCTTTTGAGTCTGTTTCATACTCTAACCATGCACCACGGTTTGGAATTAATGTTGAACCATATAATTGCTTACCGTTTTTGTCAGGTCTGTCATGGAAATAAGCACCTGGTGAACGAACTAATTGAGATACAATTACACGTTCAGCACCATTAATGATAAATGTACCCATTTCTGTCATTAATGGGAAGTCACCAAAGAATACTTCTTGGTCTTTCACTTCACCAGTTTCTTTGTTCACTAAACGCATTTTTACGTAAATTGGAGCCGCGTAATTTGCGTCGTGATTTCTAGCTTCTTGTAAATTATATTTTGGAGCATGTAATTCATAATCTAAGAACTCCAATGATAAATTACCTGTATGGTCTTCAATAGGCGAAATATCCTTGAACATTTCACGGATTCCTTCATCCAAGAACCATTGGTAAGAATCTGTTTGGATTTCAATCAGATTAGGTAATTCTAATACTTCACTGATTCGTGCATAACTTCTACGCACACGGTGTCTACCGTATTTCACATCATGATGTGCCAACTCTTCCACCCCTAATAATTAGTATTGATAAATGTTACAATATGATGACATTTATTAAAAGTTCGTAACAAATGAAGATTTCGGTCGATTTTTAAACAAAAAAAAACCAAAAGAATTGTTTGCGGTCATTTGTGAAAAATGCAAATTCTTTTGTTTTAAGCCTTTATTTGTAAGGAATTGGACAATATTTCAACCCTCACACCGATTAAAATCCACACTTATTGCGTTATATTATTATACACAAAATCCCAAGCACCGTCAAGGTTGACGACACTTGGGAAAGTTAGATTTTATCTGGTTTTTTCGGACTAATAAGTACCCTCTTCGACCGATTGATTCTTCACGATTTTCACAATCCGACTTGTACCAAGACGACTTGCTCCTAATTCGATGAATTTTTCGGCATCTTCAATGCTAGAAATTCCGCCAGCAGCCTTCACTAGAACGCCTTCACCAACGTGTTTCTTCATTAATGCTACGTGCTCAAATGTCGCACCCGCCGTTGAGAATCCTGTTGAAGTTTTAATAAATTCCGCACCCGCTTTTGTTACGACTTCGCACATCTTGATGATTTCGTCTTCTGTAAGAAGCGCCGTTTCGATAATCACTTTTAAGATATGACCACCACATGCTTCATGAATTTGACGAATTTCATCTTCTACAACATCAAAACGTCCATCTTTCACGTCTCCGATATTGATGACCATATCGATTTCGCTTGCTCCATTTTGGATAGCATCTTTGGTTTCGAAGACTTTGGTTGCTGTTGTGCTATAGCCGTTCGGGAATCCGATAACAGTACAGATAGCTAATTTCCCATTCACATATTCGCTCGCACGTTTGACAAAAGAAGCTGGAATACATGCTGAAGCAGTTTCGTATTTCATCGCATCATCTAAAATCTCTTTGATTTCACTCCAAGTAGATGCAGGCAATAATAATGTATGGTCAACTGTTTTCAAGATTTCTTTGATTTCCATATAATCCCTCTTTCTTATTTTGCACGGTCTTCTTTAATTAAATTACGAAGTGCTTCAACCGCTACTTTAATGGCTGCTTCTGTATCATGTACGATTGGATTTGATAACCCTGATGCTTCCCGTTCTTGGTTCCCCACTACTAAGAAAGTAGATCCAACGCGAACGCCTAAGTGGCTCGCCACAACGAATAACGCTGCTGATTCCATTTCAGAAGCCTTCACGCCAAGGCGTTTCCAAGCTTCCCATTTGTTTTGTAAGTCATAGCTAACTGGCATCACTTGAGGTTCATGTTGTCCGTAGAATGAATCCTTACATTGCACAACCCCTGCATGTGTTGTGTATCCTAAGCCTTTACCAGCATTAATTAGCGCTGTTACGACATCGTAGTTCGCAATGGCTGGGAATTCAATTGGCGCGTACTCACGTGTTGTCCCTTCTGTACGAATTGCACCTGTCGCAATCACGATATCGCCACCTTTAACGTCGATATCAATTCCGCCACATGTTCCAACACGGACAAAAGTATCGGCACCACTTCGTACTAATTCTTCAAGTGCTATTGCAGCTGACGGTCCACCAATCCCTGTTGATGTCACACTTACTTTTTCTCCATCTAAGTATCCTGTATACGTAACATATTCGCGGTTGTCCGCTACTAACTGCGCATTCTCAAAGTGTTCCGCAATTTTAGCACAGCGTTTTGGATCCCCTGGCAAAATCACATAGCGACCTACATCCCCTTTACGTGTATGGATATGATATTGTAATCCCTCTTCTGAATATTTCATGAATACCTTCCTTCCCTGCACCATGCGTGCCTCAATATTCCCCTAGCAAACTAGGAAGGGGCCATGGTTTTTCCATAGCCCCAGATAGGAGGATGATGACAAATCTTCATCAAATAATTATGCCTATAGATGCCTTTTGCAAGTATAGTTGAAAGGATTAAATAATTGGATATACAGTTACCATAATTATCTCTATTTGCCTCTTCATCCCTCTACACTCATGAATATTTTACCAAAATTACCATCTTTTTGCAAACGGTTCATTTTTGATTTTGGATACGAAATTTTTATTTTTTTATCAGCTAATAGCTCGTCTATGAACTCCCAAATGCAAGCCTCCATCTGACTTTCTGGATTTGAGACCGGGCGCAAGAATGGTCTCAAGATTTCTTTCACTCTTTCAATAAAACCCATCATTTCGACATCTCCACCAAAAGACATTTGTTTCAACAATATCCACGCATATCCCTTCCACACAAGATTAGGCACCTTAAACGTCTCCGTATAAATCGGGAACGTTAAGAAAGAATCGGGAAGGTCTTCTATGGTTTGACGGCATCGGTATAACTTTACGAGAAATGCCCTCGTGAGTGGAGACGCTAATTTCTTAAAAAGCATTGTGTCCCTTGACGTCCATTTCATCTCTCTATTCGGTTTTAAGTGTGCTTTTACAGGAACAGAATCTTCGACAAGCTTCTTCCACTTTTTCCATGAGAACGATAAGAGCGGTACCCGTACTATTTGATAAGTCATTTGCTGAGATCGAGGTTTTATCTTAATTCGCGTATGAAAAATCATCTCCCCCTTCACAAAGAAAATTAAATAATTCCCTAATTGCGGGTGATATTTCATTAGAAAGCTAAAGGTATCTGTCAATTTATGCTGACTCTCATAATTCTCCCCTAAAATCCACTGAACTGACATTCCAATTTCATTTAAATGTTTCGTCCGCTCTACGATATCCTCAGGAGAAATTACGCTACATTGATACTCAATGCACCAAGCATTCTTGCCTTCTGTGACGACGATATCTGGAATCTGTTCAATAGACGACACATACGGCTCTAACTCAGCATGAAAGCCATGACTCTTCAAACTCTCTAGTAGTAGGTGTTTTCCTTCTTGATGTGCCTGAGTTTCCTCCTGCCTGTGTTTCTTTGGAATATGCGCAAAGAACACGACTCCATTTCTAGAAACCTTCTTCATCACTTCTTCCCCACACTCTGGACAAAAGCAAACCTCATCTTCCTTTATTTGGGTTGCATGGACTAAATCCCCTGATTTCGTTCGAACAATATTCATTCCCATCACCTCAACAACAGATACGAAAAAACCTCTCTAAGAGACTTAGAGAGGTTTCACTCATTAGATTAAGTTGGCGTCTTTGAGAAGTTCTTCAATCATCGTACCTTTAATTTTCTTAGCAGCACGTTTTTCAAATAATTTCACTAAGAACGGAACTTTCACATCGGCTAATTTCTTACCATCCATCAAGCGGCTTGTTGATTTTGTAAGAACGCGTAAATCGTAAGCTGAAGCGAACACTTCTGGCACCCCACGATCGACATCAAGCAATGTATACACAGCTTCCATCGCTGTACGAACAGAATATTCTGTTGTGAACACTGTATCGCGAGGAGTTTCAGCGAAGTTACCAATGAAGGCAATATTCTTAGAGCCATTTGGAACGACGAGCGGACGGTCGCCATCTTTACGAGCCATGAAGTAGCTTGTGATATAAGGCATGTAGCAAGGAACCGTGTTGCATCCTTCGCTAGCAAATTCATGAATCAATTCTTCTGGAACACCCATGTGGTATAACCATTCTTCGGCAATTTCAATCCCTGTACATTCTTCAATTGGTTTTTCCACATAGTTTCCTTTGATTCCTGAATATAAACCATAAATCCAAACGACTAATTCATCTTTACTTTGTGCTTTAAAGTGTGGTTGACGGTTTAATGTGTAGCTCATCATCCAGTTTGAGTCGCGAACGGTTACGATTCCTCCTGTCACCACTTTTCCGGCATAAGGATCACGTTTTGAGATTTTTTGAATATACTGCGCGATTCGTTTGTCTTTTACAGTTGTTGTAGCTGAAACGAACCAGCTTTGGTCTGGCAAGTTTTCACAGAATACTTCTGGATGTCCGAAGCGTTCATCTTGTTTGGCTAAGTTTTTCCATAGGCTCCATGCTCCACCTAATTCTTTTGAAATTGATGCTGGAGTATTGTTATCCCCATATGTTGTTGCAGCAGTAATACTACCGTTTGTCACGAATACTAAGTCGTTTTCTGTAAGATTGCGTGTTTCTAAAACGCCACCTACTTCTAACACAAGTTCTTTAGCAATCATGTCGCTTCCAACGTGTTCAACAATCACATTTTTAACAACTGTATCGTATTCGAATTGAACATTATGTTTTTTCAAGTAGTTCACGAGTGGTAAAACGAGTGATTCGTATTGGTTGTATTTCGTAAATTTCAATGCAGATAAGTCAGGTAGACCATCGATATGGTGAATGAAACGTAAAATGTAACGGCGCATTTCAATCGCTGAATGCCATTTTTCAAAAGCAAACATGCTAGCCCAGTAAGTCCAGAAGTTTGATTCGAAGAATTCTTCACTGAATACATCGGTAATTTTTAACCCTTGTAATTCAGATTCAGACATCATATATAATTTCACCATTTCTTCGCTTGATTTATCGCTTAAAGTGAATTGTCCATCATCTGGAATGCGTTGTCCTTTGTTTTCAATTACACGACATTTTGAGAAGTTAGGGTCTTCTTTATTAAGCCAGTAGAACTCATCTAGTACAGAGGCATCTTCGACTTCTAGTGAAGGGATTGATCTGAATAAGTCCCATAAACATTCGAAGTGGTCTTCCATTTCACGACCTCCACGAATAATGAATCCGCGTGTTGGGTTTAAGATTCCGTCTAAGCTTCCTCCTGCAAGTGGAAGTTCTTCTAAAATATGAATGTTTTCTCCTTTCATTTGGCCGTCTCTGACTAAGAAAGCAGCTGCTGATAAGGATGCAAGTCCTGAACCAACTAAGTAAGCTGATTTTTGATCAACGCCTTGTGGTTTTTTAGGGCGAGCAAATGCTTCGTAATTTCCGTTTGAATGATACATAGTAATTCCTCCTAGTTCCTGAAAATCAGGTTTTGTTCTTTACATGCATTACTCTACTCCCGTTTTACCAAAAGTACCATAGACAAAAAAATCCCAATGTCCAAACTTTGGACATTGAGATAAAATTGTAAAGTAATTTATTAGGAAACGCGAGCCACAATCGTTCCAATCATAACTTGTTCGATTTTTTCAACAAGTTCTTTAGCCGTGCCTGGCATTTGACGACTAATCCAATCAAGCCCAACCCCAACAAGTGCATACGTATAAAACTCGATCGAAAATTGCACTTGTTCTGCTTCTGCGCCACTTACTTTGATTTCATTAAAAATTAAATCCGTTAAAAATCTTTCTACTTCTCTTTGTAAGAGCCGCTCGACATTTTCTTTACTAACAGAGCGATACGTGTTAAGAACAAAGTTGCGATTATCATCCATATATTGAAACAGTGCCTCCAGGGCATCTTGCCAATTCTCATAAGAAATATTTTCTCCAAGCGTAATATGCGCCTCATTTAAATAGATCCATTCTACTAATTCATATATATCATGGAAATGATTATAAAACGTTTGACGACTAATACCGCACTTCTTCGTTAAATCTTGTACTGTAATTTTCGTCAATAGCCGTTCATTCATTAGTTCTTTTAGCATATTGGCTAACATCTTTTTCACAACAAGTGTCATTTGTATCCCTCTGTTTCATGAAGAAAAGAGCGGGTTTCCCCACTCTTTATTTTTCTAAATTCTTTTCTTGTACGATATCCCATGAGAAGCCTAAAGCCCCTTCACCAAGGTGAGTTCCAACAACTGGACCAAAATAGGCCAATGATGTTCGTAATTTAGGATATTGTTCTTGCATTTTTTGTCTCCAAGCTTCACCAGCTTCTGGAGCATTTGCATGAATAATGACTAATTCATAGCCATCTCCGTCCGTTGTTCCTGTTTCATCTGCAAATAATTGTTCAATACGTTTCATCGCTTTTTGTTGCGTGCGAATCTTTTCAAATGGAACAATTTTTTTATCGACAAATGTCAAGATTGGCTTAATTTTCAACATAGAACCCACTAATGCAGCCCCTGCAGATAAACGTCCACCGCGTTGTAAATTGCTTAAATCATCAACGATAAAGTAGGCTGTCGTACGATCAACTAATCGTTGAACAGTTTCTAAAATTTCTGAAGGAGAATACTCTCCAGATTTTGCCATTACCGCTGCTAATTTTACAGCTCTTGCTTGAGGTGCACAACTAATCCCTGAATCAATTGGATAAATCGGCACTTCATCTTTCATGTCATCGGCCACAGCCACACAAGTTTGATAAGTCCCACTAATTCCGCTAGAAATAGTAATAGGAATAATAGCATCATAATCTTTTGCAAGTTCGCGGAATAATTCGTAAGTTTCTCCTACTGGTGGTTGTGTACTCGTTGGAAAGATTGAAGAAGATTTTACTTTTGCATAAAATTCTTCAGATGAAATATCTATATCTTCACGATACGTCTCTTGTCCAAAAATAACAGACAACGGCATCACATATACATTTAGCTCGGCTAATTCTTCTTTCGTTAAATAAGCTGTACTATCTGTAACGACAGCAATTTTCATCTATCCAACTCCTTTCACATTTGAAATTAAGTGAACTTTAAAGTCAAAAAACTTCAAAACTCCTACATTCAAGTATAACAAAAAATAAATACCTGCGCAATGAATGGTAAGTTTTCTAAAAGAAGCTTAACAATACTTGCTCATCCATCAAATTGCAGTATAATAGAAGACATAGTAATTTTTTTGGAGGTATTATGGAACAAAGATCTACGCAACATCAATTAGATAAACAAAAGAAAAATGACTGGTTTTTACGATTCTTCAAAGGAATGTTCATCGGTTCAGGATTTATCCTCCCTGGAGTGAGTGGAGGTGCGCTTGCGGCCATCTTCGGATTATATGAACGCATGATTGCTTTCCTCGCAAACGTGACAAAAGACTTCAAGAAGAACGTATTATTCTTCTTACCAGTCGGAATCGGTGCTCTAGCAGGTATCGTTGTCTTATCATTTGGCGTAAGTTACTTACTTGGAAACTTTGAAACAATCATCCTGTGGTTCTTCATCGGATGTATCGTAGGAACAATCCCTGCTCTTTGGAAAGAAGCTGGAAAAGAAGGTCGCTCAACACGCGATATTATCATTCTGATTGCTTCATTTGTCGGCGGATGCTTACTCCTTTACTTAGGTGAAAATGCAATTGGCGGTAGCGTTGAAGCTAACTTCTTCACTTGGATGATTGCCGGTGGATTAATCGCTCTTGGAATTATCGTTCCTGGACTTAGCCCATCAAACTTCATCGTATATATGGGGATGTACAAACAAATGTCAGATGGTTTCAAAACATTAGATATGAGTGTGATTCTTCCAATCGCATTAGGTGGACTTGTAACATTAGCTCTCTTCTCAAAACTTGTACACTACATCTTTAAGAAAGCTTACCCTCAATTATTCCACTTCATTTTCGGAATCGTGCTTGCATCAACTGTAATGATCATCCCAACCAACTACGCTGGATTTGACATCGTTCAATACCTTGCCTGCGTTGTTATGTTAGGATTCGGAACATGGTTAGGTGCATTTATGGCGAAACTTGAAGACACTTATAAATAACATTTCAAACAGCTTTGCTTCTCGCAAGGCTGTTTTTTTATGCCTCAAATTAACCGTTCTGTTAATTTCCTCTTCTACTGCAAAAAGCAAAATGTAACATATAAGTTACGTAACTTATATGTTACATTTTGCTTTCTTATTAATCATCTTGCACTTTGTCACGAATAGAACTTACAACCTCTCTACTTGAGTAGAATTTTCAACCCAATAGGCGATTATGGTATTGCACCAGAAAACTAAAAAGAGAATTCGCTTACCAGACATTTATGGAAACCATAGCGGGGAAGCCTATCGATTTCGAATTAAAAGCCGTTATGGATTTATCCATTACGGCTTATTTGAGGCTTCGAAGGAGAAAGACTTCGAGGCTTTCTCCGCTATCCCGCTATTTTGTTTCAATAAACAATGACTGATAATAAGAATTCTCTGTCCTCATGAACCGCACAAACATCCTCTCTTGCCCCTTGCAGAGAATAGAACTTTATAAACTCTCTCCTCGAGTAGAGTTTATGCCAAGAAGGCGATTATGGTACTGCACAAAACATTAAAAAGAGCATTCGCTTATCAGACATTTATTGAAACCATAGCGGGGAATCATAGCGAATGCGAATTAAAAGCCGTTATGGATTTTATCCATTACGGCTTGTTTGAAGCTTCGAAGGAGAAAGTCTTTAAGGCTTTCTCCGGGTGCCCGCTATTTTGTTTCAATAAACAATGGCTGATAATAAGAATTCTATTTCTCAAACTTCTCCTGTTTATACCATAATCGCCGCCCTTGGCGGTTACTAATGAAATTAAGCGCACAAAAAAACTCTCTCGAAGTGAGAGAGTTTGTAAAGTTCTTATTTGAGACCGTATTTTTTGTTGAAACGATCCACACGTCCGTCTGCTTGAGTGAATTTTTGACGTCCTGTGTAGAATGGGTGAGAATCAGAAGTGATTTCCACACGTAGTAATGGGTATTCGTTACCGTCTTCCCATACAACAGTTTCACTTGAAGTCTTTGTTGAACCTGATAAGAATTTGAATCCTGTAGTTGTATCCATGAACACTACTGGATGATATTCTGGGTGAATTCCTTGTTTCATTTCTATTCCTCCTGCCCTGAATTATTTGCTAATCCAGAGTTATTTATTTTCGCATGCATAATGCAACACGAATATAATACCATGCTCAAATTGAATTTGCAATAGTTTTATTCTTCCCCTAATTCTAGTCCTGGGACAGCATTCAAATCCATTTTCGCAAAGTCTTTTTGCATGTATTTAGTAAAGGCTGCAGCACCAATCATCGCTGCATTATCCCCACAAAGTGCCAATGGAGGAATGGAGAATGTGACTGCTGGGTAGTGCTCTTCCATCATCTTTGTCATCGCTGTACGAAGTCCTTTGTTCGCCGCTACCCCTCCTGCTAACACGAATTGTTTTACAGGATAGGCTTTAAGCGCACGTCTTGTTTTTTCGACAAGAACTTCTACGACACTGGCTTGGAAACTTGCGGCTAAATCTTCAGGGATAATCTCTTCGCCTTTTTGTTTGGCGTTATGGACACGATTGATGACCGCTGATTTCAATCCGCTAAAACTAAAATCATAATGGTCTTCATGAATCATTGCACGCGGAAATTCGTAAGTATCTTGACCCAAATGAGCCAATTCATCCATTTTCTTTCCACCAGGATAGGGCAAGTTCAAAATACGACCAATCTTATCGTATGCTTCCCCTGCCGCATCATCTCTAGTTTCTCCGATAATCTGGAACTCGCCGTCTTCTGGCATATACACCAATTCTGTATGCCCTCCGCTGACCACCAGTGCCATTAAAGGAAATTGAAGAGGTTCTACAAGTTGGTTCGCGTAAATATGTCCTGCCATATGGTTCACAGCAATGAGCGGTTTCCCGCTGGCTAATGCCAAGGCTTTTGCAGCAGAAATCCCAATGAGAAGGGCTCCCACAAGTCCGGGACCATACGTCACTGCGATAGCATCCATGTCATCTAATGTTTTATTAGCTTTTACTAAAGCTTCGTCGATAATCTGCGTAATTTGTTCTACATGATGGCGGCTGGCAATCTCTGGCACAACTCCACCAAAACGCATATGACTCTTAATTTGGGAGGCGACAATATTTGAAAGGATGGTATTTCCGTTTTGAATCACGGCCGCACTTGTCTCATCACAACTACTTTCAATTGCTAGAATCAATGTTTCTTTCATATTGTTCCTCCTATCTTTGTTCAATGTCTAAGCGATATTCAATCGCATCTTCTACTGGATCACTATAATAATCTCTTCTCGTATGGAAGGCTTCGAATCCAAGAATTTCATATAAATATTGAGCACGCTTATTACTCCGGCGTACCTCTAAAAAGACAACTTGAATGTCCTTTTGTTTCAAGTCATATAAAGCCATTTGCCATAAACGTTGTGCAAGTCCTTTGCCTTGATAGTCTTTAGCAATTACGATATTCGTTATCGTCGCTTCATCAAGTACCGCTTGGACTCCAAGGAAACCAACTAGTTGACGTTGCATCCATACTCCGTAATACGTGTTTGCTGGATTTTCCAAATCCGCAAGGAAACTCTCTGCGCTCCAATGATTGGGATGCTCGTAATTTTCTTGCACTAACTCAACTAATGCCTCAGCCATCGCTAAATCAGCAGGTTGAAGTCTTGTAAAAGAGTACTCTGACGAATGGAAGGAAGATGGCGTTTTTGGTGGTAATGTATAGAGCATTTCTACAGCATCCTCATTTTCAGGAGTATAATAATTTTCCTTCGTTCCCATAACGCTATAACCATTCTTTCTATATAAACGAATCGCTTTGGTATTCGATACTCGAGCTTCCAAAGTAATTTCTTTTTTATCAAGGGCTCTTGCAATTTTTTCAATTGCTTTTAACAATAATGTAGCTACATTTAAAAAACGATAATCGTGTAGCACAGCTACATTTGTAATATGTAAATCCGTACCCTCTGTCGTTCTTGCACCGATAAAGCCAACGATTTCCTTTTCCACTTCCAGTACGATATAAATGGCATCAGGATTATAAGCAACATCTTTTTCAAGAATATCTTTTGCCCATGGGGATTCCCCGTTATAAGCTGCCTCTTCCACTTCAAAAATACGAGCGGCATCTTCTGGAATTCCAATTCGAATTTTGGCTTGCGCCCCATTTCCAAGAATTACTCTTTTTTCGAAATTTTCAAATTGATTGCGAATCGGTTCTTTCTGTTGCACCCTTTCTAGAAACAGTGCTTTGATTTTTTCAAACCACTGAATGAAGCGTTCTTTAAACTCGTTCCACATACACTGACCCCTTTTCTAAAGGATGCTCAGCTTGCCAATTCTCTTCTGCTTCTGCCAGTTTCAAGTACATTGGGACAAAGACGTCCGCGTCAACAGCTTCCTTATTTCTTCCTAATTCAATGAGCGATGTTGCGTGAGGAATAGCGTCAGGCCCTTCAAGCCACTTCGCCTCACTCGCTCCTTTTTCTACGATTGCCTCTTTTGTAATCGACTGTAATTGTCCTACAAAAGTTACTCCCATTGCAAATTCCGGCAACACTTTCAAGAAATCATCCCATGAAATATGTTGCTCTGGAATCACCTTTTTAAATCCTTCGTCAGTCTTTTGATAGCCTACCGCGAAAATATTTTCACGTCTAGCATCAAAAAAAGGCACAACGACTTCTCCTACTTCTACTTTTGAAGCAAGGTCGGGTAAAAAGACATCGAGACTGGAGATGCCAACAAGTGGAATCCCCAGACTCTTTGCGAGTGTTTTAGCAACAGTAACGCCAATTCGAAGTCCTGTATAAGAACCGGGTCCTTCAGCAACAATAACCTTCGTTAAATCTTTTGCTGTAATGCCTGCTTCTTCAAAAACGGCTTCGATGGTTGGCATCAGTAGAACACTATGTTGCAACGTGTTCTCAATCGTTTGTTCAATCATGGTACCGTCTGTCAGTTCTACAGCGACCGATAATGTCTTATTCGATGTATCTAGTGCGAGGATTGTCATACGGCACTTCCTTTCTAACTATTTCGTAAATTCATGCATGAAGGCACTGAACGCTTCTTGGCCTTCTTTTGTTTGTTTAAAGACGCCTGCATATTCTAACACACGGCAGAATTTTGCACTCACCGCTTTTTGTAAAAATGCGTCTACAGTTTCTTTTGTCGGTGCTTGTGCTTTTAATTCTTTCGCCCATTCTTGGTGAATTTCTGCGACTGCTTCAAGAGGTGCTTCTCCAACGAGATAGTCTCTCACTTCGCGAAGCTCGCGTTCAAGACGTGGCGGCAAAATCGCAAGCCCCATCACTTCAATTAAACCAATATTTTCTTTCTTAATATGTTGTACATCCGCATGTGGATGAAAAATTCCATCTGGAAACTCTTCTGTCGTACGGTTGTTACGAAATACTAAATCAAACTCATACGCATCTCCTTGACGGCGCACGATTGGAGTAATTGCGTTATGCGGTTCGCCGTTTGATTCACGTAAGATTTCAAGGTCTTTATTTTCGTAGTTTTCCCATGCTTTTAAGATATCAACTGCCACTTCAAATACTTCCTCACGATTATTTCCGCGAAGACGAAGCGCAGAAAGTGGCCAGTATAGACGTTCGATTTCAACGGTATCAAACTTCTTAGAAATTCCAGTTTCCAAGACTTTAGCACGGTTCATCGGGAATACGTAACGTCCCCCTTGATAGTGGTTATGGCTTAAAATCGATCCCCCAACAATTGGAAGTCCTGCGTTTGATCCTACAAAATAATGTGGGAATTGTGTCACGATTTCAAGAAGTCGGCTAAACGCACCCTCATCCACTTTCATTGGTTCTAAGTTTTCAGACAAGAAGATGGCATGCTCAGAATAGTAAGCATATGGAGAATAGTGGTAGCCCCAAGACTCCCCACCAAGTTCCATGCCGACAATACGGTGGTTGGCACGACCTGGCCAGTTGATACGACCATGGTAGCCTACGTTTTCAAAGCATAAACGGTTGGCAGGATAATTGAAATCCTTCGATTGCGCCGCTTTGATGATTTCTTCTTTCGTTTTTTCTGGTTTTGATAAATTAATTGTGATTTCCAAATCGCCATACTCTGTTTCTCCGTTAAAAGAAATGTTTTTAGCGATATCATTGACCTTAATTAAGTTCAAATCGAGCGCCATTTTATAAAACGCGTCTGTCGCTACTTTAGGTCCTTCTTCGTATTTATTCCAGAATAGATGGTTCAATTCAGAAGGTTTTGGAATCACAAGGTTCATTAACTCTTGTTCAAGCCAGTCTCGTTCTTCAGCGTCATCTGCAATTCTCCCTGCTTCAACAGATGCCTCAACCACATTCGCCATTGCTTCTAATAGAGATGGTTGATCGATTTCTTTACAAGCCTCAAAAGATTCTTCTCCCACTAAATAAAGCACGCGATTTAATAAATAGCTACGATCCTCTTTTGATACATACCCTGATTCAATCGCACTATTTACAAACTCCTGAATCGCTTTATTCATTTTCATAATCTGGTCCCCCTACCAATTAAAATTCATTCCTATTAATATGCACGTGCAATCCAAACTGTATGAACAGCTGGTTTGCCTGTTACGATACAATTTTCTTTTTTCACTGGAGCGTTAAATGGAATATTACGAGTTGTGAAACCTGTTTCTTCTTTGATTTTCGCTTCACTTTCTTCTGTTCCATCCCAACCAACTAATACCCAACCTGGTACTTCTCCAGCTTCACGTTTTGCTTCGATATGAGCTTTTAACTCATCCAAAGTATCAATGTTTGTATATTCATTAGATGCACGCATCGCACGAGCTGTTTCTAACATACGAACTTGCATTTTATCTAATTCAGATAAAATTGTATCTACTAAACCATCGAATCCAACTGCTACTTTTTCATCTAAGTCACGCATTTTTGTCATCACTTGATTGTTTTCTAAGTCGCGCGGTCCGCATTCGATACGCATTGGGACACCACGTAATTCCCACTCATTGAATTTGAATCCTGGTGAGTTGTCAGTGTCATCGATTTTCACACGTAATCCAGCAGCTTTCAATTCTTTTTGAAGCTCTTCTAATTTTTCTAAGATAGCTGGATTTTTCTTCCATGGTCCAACAGGGATTAAGACTACTTGTGTTGGAGCCACTTTTGGAGGTAATACTAACCCTTGTTCGTCCCCATGAGTCATAATTAATGAACCGATTAAACGAGTAGATACTCCCCATGAAGTTGTATGTGCGTATACGTGCTCGTTTTCTTTTGTTAAATATTTAATGTCGAAGGCTTCAGCGAATTTTGTCCCCATGTAGTGAGAAGTTCCCGCTTGAACGGCTTTCCCGTCTTTCATCATCGCTTCGATTGAGTAAGTATCCACTGCACCTGCGAAACGCTCGGAAGGAGTTTTTTGACCTTCGTAAACTGGCACTGCTAATACGCCTTCTACGACTTCTTTATAGACTTCTAACATCTTCATTGTTCTGCGACGTGCATCTTCTTCATCTGCATGCGCTGTATGTCCTTCTTGCCATAAGAATTCGGAAGTACGTAAGAATGGTAAAGTTTTCTTTTCCCAACGGAATACATTTGCCCATTGGTTAATTTCATATGGAAGATCACGGTATGAATTAATCCAGTTTGAAAAAGCTGTCCCAATCATTGTTTCACTTGTTGGACGTAGTGCTAAACGTTCTTCTAATTTTTCGCCAGCTGCTTCTGTCACCCATGGTAATTCAGGAGCGAATCCTTCGATGTGGTCTGCTTCTTTTGTAAAGAAGCTTTCTGGAATTAACATTGGGAAGTATGCATTACGAATGCCTTCTTCTTTAAAACGACGGTTAAATTCCTCTTGAATATGTTCCCAGATTTCATATCCGTCTGGTTTGAAAATCATACATCCACGCACTGGTGAATAATCCATTAAATCTGCTTTTTGAATGGTTTGAATATACCATTTAGAGAAATCTTCTCTTTGTAAGTTTGTTTTTTCTGCCATCTGCTTAGCTCCTTTTCATTTTTTGTGAAATAAAAAAAGCCACTCCCCTAAAAAGGACGAATGACTCGCGGTACCACCTTAATTACACTTACTTTGTAAATGTCTCTTTAACATTGATAACGATGATTTCACCGGATTATTTTCATAATCACCTCGTTTGGTAGGTTCAGTTAAAGAGCGGGGGTTCTTTCTCAGCAATCAGAACTTTCTGTACCCATCATTTCACTTACTTTTCCAAATCCTATCCTACTCTAAACACACTCGTAAAGCAAGTGTTTTCTTGCTGTAAACTAGTCGTTTTTTGCTGTTTGCTCAATATACTCCATTAAGTTCGTTGAATGTTGATATTTGATTGCCGCTCTTAAGTCTTTTTCTAAGATGACTTTCTCTAAATCAATTCCGTTTACCCCTGCAATAGCAATCGTATAATGAATTACGTCCGCAAGTTCCTTTCCTAATTCTTCTAGCACTGTTTTTGTATCCCCATCTTTTCTTCCGTCTCGAATGCTAATTTGTTCTGCAACTTCACCAATTTCTTCCACTGATTTAATAAAAAGTCCTTGATCATTGTTTCTATTCTTATATACATTTTCTAAGTATTCTTGATACTTTTTAATTGTTAGTTTTGACATCTTCTCACGCTCCAAAAAATAGCAATAGACATAGAGTCTATTGCTATTTTACATAATTTATTTAGGCAAATAAAGACAGATACTGCAGAGATTTATGAGCCATTTCTGGGCGCGATGGCTCATATCCTGTGTAGTTGAACTCGCCATCGCAGAAATGGCGTGCGTTTCCCGAAATATCCGCACGGCTGTCCCAGCCGCTTTCGGTATTCCGGTCCAACGTTCCATTTCTGGGCGCGATGTCTCGTATCCTATGTAGTTGAACTCGGAAAAGCAGAAACGGCGTCCACTTCCCAACTCATACGCACATCGTTTTTAACGATGCTTGCGTTGGTTTGGTCCAGTGTTCCAGTCCTGAGCGTTCGCCCTCGTATCCTATGTAGTTGATCTCGGAAAAGCAGAAACGGCGTCCACTTCCCAACTCATACGCACATCGTTTTTAACGATGCTTGCGTTGGTTTGGTCCAGTGTTCCAGTCCTGAGCGTTCGCCCTCGTATCCTATGTAGTTGATCTCGGAAAAGCAGAAACGGCGTCCACTTCCCAACTCATACGCACATCGTTTTTAACGATGCTTGCGTTGGTTTGGTCCAGTGTTCCAGTCCTGAGCGTTCGCCCTCGTATCCTATGTAGTTGATCTCGGAAAAGCAGAAACGGCGTCCACTTCCCAACTCATACGCACATCGTTTTTAACGATGCTTGCGTTGGTTTGGTCCAGTGGTCGATTTCTACCCGCGAAGACTCACATCCTATCGTTTATCGATGGCTTTTACGGTTAAATCTCCAATAATTTGAATGATGAATACTAAAACAAGGATAGCTACTGTTGCCACAAAAATGATATCTTGTTTGTTTCTAGTAAATCCAATCATATAAGCAAGGTTTCCTAAGCCTCCTGCTCCTATTGCACCGGCTACAGCAGTAGAACCTACAAGTGCAATGGCGGTTACCGTAATTCCTGAGACAAGAGCTGGTAAAGATTCTGGAATTAAAACCTTTGTGATAATTTGGCGAGTATTCGCCCCCATCGACTCAGCTGCTTCAATCACTCCAGAAGGAATTTCATTTAAAGCAATATCGACTAGTCGAGCATAGAATGGAGCTGCACTAATCACTAAGGTTGGAATTGCCCCTTTTGGACCAATAATAGTGGTCATAATCGCCTTTGTAAATGGCATCAGCAAGGTTAACAAGATAATAAACGGAATAGAGCGGAACACATTGATAATGCCTCCTAAAATAAAATGAACAAACTTATTTTGGAGACTACGTCCTTTCCCCGTTAAAAATAGCAAAATACCTAGTAGCAAACCAATGACAAAAACATAAAAAGTTGGAATAAAGGTCATATATAATGTTTCATTAGTCGCCTTGATCACTTCATTCCAATTCACGTTTTCAAAAGAAAACATTTGTTGAAACAATTCTTCTATACTCGTTTGAGCTAAAAATACATTAAACATTCTCTAACACCTCCACAATAATTTCTGCTTTTTGAAGGTATTGAATAACTGCTTCTGCTTTTTCTTCGTTTTCTTCAATCAGAATAATCATACTACCCAGCACACCTTTTTGGGTTATATTCACTTTTGCTTGTAAAATTGATACAGTCGCATCTAGTTTTCGAATTGCTTCGGATAGAACAGCATCTCCTGTTCGATCTCCTAAATATTGAATACGCACGACTACACCAGGACGAAGAGAGGTCGCTAAGTGACTAAATACTTCTTCCATTTCGTCTTCCACTCGTTCTTCCCCAACGAATTGTTTTGTAATAGGTTGTTTAGGATTCTTGAATACTTCAATAACCTCCCCACTCTCAACCACTCGACCTTCTTCCATCACGGCTACACGATGACAAATTTGACGAACAACATGCATTTCGTGTGTAATCAACACAATCGTCAAACCTAATCTCTCATTGATTTCTACTAGCAATTGAAGAATATCTTTGGTCGTTTTAGGATCCAAAGCACTCGTTGCTTCATCACAAAGTAATACTTCCGGATCATTTGCAAGAGCACGAGCGATTCCCACACGTTGCTTTTGTCCCCCGGATAATTCTGAAGGATAAGCTTTTTCACGATCACTTAAGCCCACTAATTCAATCAATTCTTTCACTTTACGATTACGGGCATCTTTAGCAACGCCTGCAATTTCTAGAGAAAAAGCAATATTTTCTTCCACGGTTCTAGACCAAAGTAGGTTAAAATGTTGGAAAATCATCGCAATTTTTTGGCGTTCTTTTAATAAAGCTTTTCGTTTTAATTTGGTAATGTCTTTTCCATTGATAGAAATTTGTCCACTAGTAACTGATTCTAACCCATTCAACAAACGGATGAGTGTACTTTTACCAGCACCTGAAAAACCAATAATCCCAAAAATTTCCCCTCGGCTAATTTCTAAAGAGACATCTTTCACTGCCTCAACCGTGCCTTGTTTTGCTTTATAAGTTTTCGACACGTGTTCCACTTTAATCATCTCTTCACTCCTTCAACTGTTAAAAAGAGTGGAAAGTCCAAGGCACATCCCTTAACGGCTTTCCACTCCTCTTGTTTCTGTTTAATAGTATATCACATTATTTCGCAGGAACTACAGAACCATCTGTATATTTCTCGCTAATAAATTTACGGATTTCGTCACTTTGTAACACTTTAATTAATGCTTTAATTTTTGCACTATCTTTTTCTGATGGTTTTACTGCAATTAAGTTCGCATATGGAGAACTTTGATCTTCTAAAGCAATTGAGTCTTTAACTGGTGAAAGTTTTGCATCAATTGCAAAGTTTGAGTTAATAATTACTGCATCCCCTTCATTTGCTTCATAAGTAGAAACTAGTAATTCAGGAGCAATTTCAGTTTTAATTTGGATGTTTTTTGGATTCTCCGCAATATCGCTTAGTCCTGCAGTAACTGGGTTAACGCCCTCTTTTAATTTAATTAAACCAGCTTTTGTAAAGAAGCTTAAGAAACGTCCTACTTCAGCAGGATTCGTTGAAGCATAAACTACAGCATTTTCTGGTAATTCTTGGATTGATTTGTATTTCTTAGAATAAATTGCCATTGGTTCAATGTGTACATTCCCAACTGATACTAAGTCTTGACCGTGCTCTTTATTGAATTTTTCAAGATATGGGGTATGTTGGAAGTAGTTTGCATCAGCATCTCCACCATAAACAATATTATTTGGAGTCACATAGTCGTTGACGATATTAATTTCTAATTCATAACCTTCTTTTGCTAAAATCGGTTTTGCAGCTTCTAAAATTTCAGCATGAGGTGCTGGTGAAGCAACTACCGTAATTTTTTTATCTTCTGATTTTTCTGCTGTTGTTGTTTTTGACTCTCCTGATTGAGAATTATTGTTTCCGCACGCTACTAGTGCTGTAGCTACAAGTCCTAAAGTCGCTGTTTTAAAGATTTTTGATAATTTCATATTTTTCTCTCCTTATTATTCCATAATTCATTTTGGAAACCCACATGCGCGCGTCGGGATTTCCACCAGATGGATGCATGATTGATTTGGTTTTGGGCCATAAAAAAAGCTTCTCCTCTATTTTAGAGGCGAAGTTTCGCGTTACCACTCTAGTTCCAATGAACCTCACAGTTCATTGCTTAAAAAGTACATTGCATTTGCAAGATACTTTTGTACTTTATCGAGTACAAGACGCAAAAGCTTGATCACCTTTGTTGCTCCCAGACCATTTTCAATAAAGTGCCCTGTATCCTTTCTCACCATCCGGATTCTCTTTCACATTCTTCTCTATTTACTTATCTGTTCATTGCATTGTTTTATCTGATGAAATTACTATAAACGATGAGCTATCTTGGAGTCAATGCAAAAAGCGTTATTTATATATATCAGTTTCTTTGAACTCGTTATAACTATTATGCATATTAAAAATAAAAAAGATGAGCATCTCTGCTCACCTTTAGTTTAAGATTTATTTCTTTAAGAATCTTCTCATTGAAAGAATAGAACCAAAAGCTCCGATAGTGATACCGATAGCAGCCATGGCCAATGAGACATAAATTAAGAATGGATTAGGATCAAGTAAGCTAAAACTTGAACCAGAGAAGAAGTCTGATCCACCTTTATAAATCCATAGATAGATTGACCATACTAATCCGATTGGAATAATAGAACCAAGTAATCCAATCATCCCACCTTCTAAGAAGAAAGGCCAGCGAATATACGCCTTTGTAGCTCCTACTAAGCGCATAATCTCAATTTCAGTTCTTCTTGAGTAGATTGTTGAGCGAATCGTATTAGAGATTAAGAACATTGCTAACGCTAATAGCCCCACAATAATGATAGCACCGATGTTTCGAGCTGTAGCAATAATTCGGAATAAATTATCTGCACGAGCTTCACCATAACGAACACGTGCTACGTAATCCATACCTTCAATCGCTTTAGCAACTGCGCTTGTTTTTTGAGGTTCTTTTGCTTTTACGTCAAAAGCATTACGAAGTGGATTTCCATCATTTTTAAACAATGAAAATTCTTCAGCAAAGCTCTTTGTTACATCTTCTAATTCTTCATCTTTTGAACGGAATGTTACAGATTCTACATCCGCTAATTCTTTAATTTTCGCTTCTAATTGATCTGTCTTTTCCTGATCTGCTGCCAAATCAATATATACACGAACATTAACGTCATTTTCAATATCTGATCCAATTTTGTTCACATTAAATAGTAGTGAAACAAACACACCAACGATTAAAAGAATCATTGATACCGCAGAAACCGAACCAAACGTCATTAATCCGTTTCTGAAAAGACTCTTGAAGGCGTCACGTATATGACGACCCATCGTTCTAATCTTCATATCCGTATTCCCCCTGTTCTTGGTCACGAACAATTTGTCCACTTTCAATGGCTAAAACACGATGTTTTTTCTCATTTACGATTTGACTATTATGAGTCGCCATCACAATTGTAGTTCCTTGTTCATTAATTCTTTCTAAAATATCCATAATTTCCATAGATGTATCCGGATCTAGGTTTCCTGTAGGCTCATCGGCAATTAAAATTCCCGGAGTATTCACAATTGCTCGAGCAATCGCTACACGTTGTTGTTCCCCACCAGATAATTCATTTGGGAAGTTATTCATACGGTGTTTTAAATTTACTAATTCTAACACTTCGTCTACACGGCGTTTAATTTCGCGAGGAGATTTTTCAATTACTTCCATCGCATATGCCACGTTTTCATAAACTGTTTTATGTTGTAAAAGTTTAAAATCTTGGAATACGACACCAACATAACGACGTAAGAATGGAATTTGACGATCTTTAATCTTCATCAAATCATATTTTCCCACACGAATTCTACCCTTTGTCGCTTTTTCTTCACGATACATCATTTTAATGAAAGTTGATTTTCCTGCACCAGAAGGTCCTACTACATAAACGAATTCTCCATCTTTAATTTGAATGGATAGATTATTAATAGCAGTAATGCCTTTATTATATTTCTTAGTTACATTCATCATTTCAATCATAAACTCACCAGCTTTCTAATCCTACGATTTTTTTAATCTTCACTATTATAGCACCCTAATATTACAACACCTTCACATAAGATTACAGAAATATTAAATTAAGGATACGAGGGCGAACGCTCAGAGCCGAATCATTGGAAACAAACACCGCAAGGGACTTGGAACAAGTCGTGCGGATGTTTGTTGAAATGGACGTCGGCTCTGTGAGCTCGAGTTCAACTTCAGGATACGAGGGAGAGAGACAGAAGCCAGGAATAACCTCACAGTGTGAGGTTATTCTTCTCTATCTAACTCCAAATCGTTCCTAATAGAACGATTTCCACACAGTTTATTAGACTTTCTTGAATCACGAGTGATGAAAAGAAAGTCAATAAACCACTGTGTCTATATTAATAAGCTTTTCTCCTTGGTTATAACGGAAGTTTCACCCAATAATAATACTGTTACTTAAAACGAACTTAAAACAATTTGCCTTCCAACAGTAAAACACCCAGCTCTCACTGGGTGTTTTCTACTATTATTCTTCAGTTGCTTTCGTTCCCTCAAGCGTCCATTTTAAGTACGCATCCATAAACGGATCTAAGTCTCCATCCATCACCGCACCAATATTTCCTGTCTCATATCCAGAACGTAAGTCTTTTACCATTGAATAGGGATGGAAGACATAATTTCGAATTTGAGAACCCCAGGCAATATCTTTTTGCTCACCACGGATAGCTGCCAATTCTGCTGCCTTCTTCTCTTCTTCTAATTGGAATAATTTCGCCTTCAACATCGCCATCGCTTGGTCTCTGTTTTTAAATTGAGACCGTTGAGCCTGACTCTGCGTCACGATTCCAGTTGGAATATGCGTAATACGTACCGCAGAAGACGTCTTATTAATATGTTGTCCACCGGCACCACTTGCACGGTACACATCTACTTTTAAGTCATCTGGATTAATTTCAATATCAATATCTCCATCCATCTGCGGAACGACGTCTACCGAACAGAAGGATGTATGACGTTTTCCAGCCGCATCAAACGGTGAAATACGAACAAGTCGATGTACTCCTTTTTCAGATCGTAAGTACCCGTATGCATTTAACCCCTCAATCGACAAGGTTACAGATTTAATCCCTGCTTCATCTCCGTCTTGATAATCGATCGTTTCCACACGGTAGCCATGCTTTTCAGCCCAGCGCATATACATGCGAAGTAGCATACTTCCCCAGTCTTGCGATTCCGTACCACCCGCTCCTGGATGAATTTCTAAAATCGCACTATTTTTATCATGTGGACCGTTCAGTAACATACTCAATTCATACTGTTGCAAGTCCTTCTCAAGAGAGCGAATCGCCTCAACGATTTCCGCATGCACTTCTTCATCTGACTCTTCTTTATACATTTCAAATAATAAACTTGTTTCTTCATGAGCTAATTCCATTTTATGGAAAGTATCATAAATCGACTTTAATTCATTATTCTTTTGAATGACTTGATTCGCTTTTTCGCTATCGTCCCAAAAAGATGGTTCTGACATCTCTTGTTCGTAAGCAGCGATATCTTCTTCTAGGCGATCTAAGTCAAAGAGACCTCCTATAGCTGATAATTTGCTCATTCATGGCTTCAAGTGCATTTCTAATTTCACTAATTTCCATATTGACCTCTTTCTAAAAGAAAACGGCGAAATGCTTCGCCGTCTCCCTTATTTATTAAGCTTTTTCTGAATCGTCATCAGAAGTTCTGTCGTGACCTGTAGCCACTACACTACGAACTCCTTGAACTTGTTCACGTTGTAGGTTTTGACGAATTTGAGATTTCATCAAGATACGTGTTACATCATAGTCGATTTCAGCAATCATTTGTTGGAATCGTTCGTACCCTTCAGTTTGGTACTCCGTTAATGGATCGATTTGTGCGTATCCACGTAACCCAACACTTTGACGTAATTGGTCCATATCATCGATGTGATCTGTCCACTTACGGTCAACCACACGCAAGATAACTACTTTTTCGAACTCAAGCATTTGATTGTCGCCATTCAATTGCTCTTGTTTTTCTTTGTAGATTTCCATTGCTTTTTCATATAAGAGTTCTTCGATTTCAGCAGCTGTTTTGCCTTCTAAATCGCTAAGTGAAAGTTCATCTGGAGCACAGATTGAGTTGTGGGCAAAGTCCACAATTCCCTCTAAGTTCCATTCTTTTTGATCCGCTAAAGTATGGCTTTCCACTACACGGTGGATAGTACGACGAATCATACCTTTAGTTACATTTTCAAGAGATTTCTCTTCATTGATAATTTGTAAACGTTGAGAGTAGATGATTTCACGTTGTTCACGCATTACTTCATCGTACTCTAGGACACTTTTACGTGTATCGTAGTTGTTTCCTTCAACACGTTTTTGTGACGACTCCACTTGTTTGGTTAACATCTTACTTTGGATGAAGTTATCATCTTCTTCATCTGTTAAGTTTAGACGTTCCCAGATAGCTTGCATCTTTTCTCCACCGAAACGTTTCATTAAATCATCTTCTAATGAAAGGTAGAATTGTGTTGCACCTGGATCCCCTTGACGTCCACTACGTCCACGTAATTGGTTATCGATACGACGGCTTTCGTGACGTTCTGTTCCGATTACGCAAAGTCCACCTAGTTCTTTCACGCCTTTACCAAGCTTAATGTCAGTACCACGTCCGGCCATGTTTGTCGCGATTGTTACAGCGCCACGTTGACCTGCTGACATGATAATTTCTGCTTCTTTAAAGTGGTTTTTCGCGTTTAGTACTTCGTGAGGAATTCCTTCTGCGCGTAATAAGTTCGAAATCAATTCACTTGTTTCAACTGCAACAGTCCCCACAAGAATCGGTTGTCCAACTTCATGACGTTGTTTAATATCGTTAACAACCGCTCTAAATTTACTACGTAGAGATGGATAGATTAAGTCTTGTCCGTCAACACGTTGAATTGGTCGGTTTGTCGGAATAGCTACAACGTTCATGTTGTAAATTTCTCTGAATTCTTCTTCTTCAGTCTTTGCAGTTCCTGTCATTCCTGACAATTTACGATACATACGGAAGTAGTTTTGGTAAGTGATTGTCGCCATCGTCTTAGACTCGTTTTCAACTTCAACGCCTTCTTTAGCTTCAATCGCTTGGTGAAGACCATCTGAGTAACGACGACCTTCCATGATACGTCCAGTAAATCCATCAACGATTTTAACTTTACCTTCATCCACTACATAGTCGATGTCGCGTAACATAATGTAGTTTGCACGTAAAGCTTGGTCGATATGGTGCACAAGTGCTGCATTATCAACATCGTAAAGGTTTGGTAGGCGGAATGTTTGTTCCGCTTTGTTAATCCCTTCGTCTGTTAATGAGATTGTTTTAGAAGTTAAGTCGATTGTGTAATCTTCTTCCTCTTTTAAGCCTTTAACAAACATATCTGCACGTTGGTATAATACTGTTGATTTTTCAGCTTGTCCTGAAATGATCAATGGCGTACGCGCTTCGTCGATTAAGATTGAGTCTGTTTCATCGACAACTGCGTAGTTCAATGGACGTTGTACCATTTGTGATTTGTAAACCACCATGTTGTCACGTAAGTAGTCAAATCCTAATTCACTGTTTGTGCTATAAGTGATATCACTAGCATAAGCTGCACGTTTTTCTTCTGAAGACATTCCTGTTAAGTTCAATCCTACAGATAGTCCTAGGAAGTTGTATAACTCACCCATTTCGCGTGCGTCACGACTTGCTAAGTATTCGTTAACTGTAACTACGTGTACTCCGTCTCCTGATAATGCATTTAAGTATACAGGCATTGTCGCTGTTAAAGTTTTCCCTTCACCAGTACGCATTTCCGCAATGTTCCCATCATGAAGTGTAATTCCTCCCATGATTTGAACTTTATATGGGAATAAACCTAATACACGTTTGGCTCCTTCACGTACTAACGCGAAAGCTTCAGGAAGAAGAGCATCTAAACTTTCCCCTTTCGCATATCTCTCTTTAAATTCTTCAGTTTTTACTGGAAAATCAGCATCTTCTAATGCAGCCATTTGAGATTCTAACGCAATTACTTTATCCGCTAATTTCCCTAAACGGCGTAATTCGCGCTTATCATTTTCAACTAACTGTCTCAAAAAATTTGCCATTTAATTAACTCCTTTTTTATTTTCACCACTGTTTTTAAATCGGTGAACATTTTAAATCTAATAAAAGTACTACAAATAGGTGGTTACACCTATTGCATCTTATTCATTTTACCATTGTTTAGCTAATTAAGAAAGCAAAAAAAGGTGACTTTTTTCAAAGTCACCCGATTTTTTTATTAATTTGTTTCAATCAAACCATATTTTCCATCTTTACGACGGTAAACAATGTTTGTTTCGTTCGTTTCAGCATCTTGATAGATAAAGAAGTTATGTCCTAACATGTTCATTTGAAGAACAGCTTCTTCGCTATCCATTGGTTTTAAATTAATTCGTTTTGTACGAACGATTTCTAATCCTGTTTCCTCTTCTTCAGGAGCTTCAGGAAGTGTTGGTAACACAATATCGAAACCTTTTTCACGAGATTTACGATTGATTTTTGTTTTATGTTTACGAACTTGTCTTTCCAGTTTGTCTACTACTAAGTCAATGCTTCCATATAAATCAATTGAAGTTTCCTCAGCACGTAGAACTAAATAAGGAAGTGGAATTGTTACCTCAACTTTTGCAGTCTTTTCAGTATAGACTTTTAAGTTAACGTAAGCAGTCGCATTAGCTACGTCAGTAAAATACTTTTCAAGTTTGCTAATTTTCTTTTCTGCGTATTGACGAATCGCTTCTGTGACCTCAATATTTTCTCCACGGATATTATATTTAAACATAATACTCTCCCCTTTCATCTGGAAAACCAGATTTGAAGAAATACCCTAAGGACCACTCTTAGGAATTGCTTCGTTTGATTTCTATAGTCTTATTATAAAGCATGGCCCTTGTTTTTACAACCGTTTTCAAGCTCTCTTTCATTAAGAATTGGTAAGGAAAGTCTTTATTTTTGCGAACTTTTCTTTACCCTTTTTGTTTCCATTACCTAAATAGTTTTTCCTTAGTTTTATAAAATCTCTAGTCTTATTTTCCTTTTTCACCCCCGTTAAATACATTGAATCTCAAATACTTTAACAAAACAACATAAAAATTTCATCAAAAGAAACCGTTTTAATTGTATAGTGAAACTATAAACAAACTATAAAGGAGTTATAATTATGGAAAAAGTATTTGCTAGTCCGTCTCGTTATGTTCAAGGGAAAGATGTTTTTAAAACTGGGCTTTCTCACGTTTTGGCCCTTGGTGATCGACATCTTCTTCTTTGCGACCCTATTGTTTATGATTTAGTCGGTAAAGAACTGGAAGAAAACCTCCTTAAAGAAGGTGCATTTGTTCATCGTGAAATCTTCCATGGTGAAGCAACCAACGAAGAAGTTCACCGCGTTGCTGAAGTCGTGAAGGAACATCACTTGAATGTTGTCATCGGCTTAGGTGGTGGTAAATCTATCGATACAGCTAAAGCGATTGCGGATGATTCGAATTGTCCGGTAGCAATTTCACCAACGATTGCTTCGACTGACGCTCCAACTTCTGCTCTGTCTGTTATTTATTCAGCTGAAGGCGTGTTCGAACGCTATCGTTTCTATAAGAAAAATCCTGAATTAGTTTTAGTGGATACAAAAGTCATTGCTAACTCTCCTGTTCGATTATTAATCTCAGGTATTGCTGACGCGCTTGCAACTTGGGTGGAGGCTCGTGCGGTTATTGAAGCCCAAGGAGGCACCATGGTCGGTCAAGTGCCAACTCTTGCAGCAGAAGCCATCGCTCGTGTTTGCGAAAGTACTTTATTTGAAAATGGTCTACAAGCTGTAGCTGCGGCAAATGCAAAAGTAGTTACTCCAGCTTTAGAAGCCGTTGTCGAAGCCAACACACTACTCAGCGGTATCGGTTTTGAATCTGCTGGTCTGGCAGCTGCTCATGCCATCCATAACGGATTCACTGCAATTCATGGAGAGATTCATTCTCTTACTCACGGTGAAAAAGTCGCTTATGGTACATTAACACAACTAGTATTAGAAAATCGTCCAAAAGAAGAACTCGATAAATACATCACTTTCTACAAAGCACTCGGCTTACCAACAACGCTAAAAGAAGTGAAATTGGATTCTGTGCCATATGAAGACTTACTCAAGATTGGATCTCTTGCAACACAAGAAGGTGAAACCATCCACCAAATGGCTGTTGACTATACCGCTGAAGATGTAGCAAATGCTCTTCTCGCTCTTGACCAATATGTCACTACAAGATTCTAAAATTATCTAAATCAACTAGCCCAAGCTGATTACTGCTTGGGCTAGTTTAATGAATGCTTTTGTATCATTAATGATACAAAAACATTTATGATACCTTTTTTATCTGAATAATGTCAGAGATTCCACTTCTTCAACACCCATTTCCCTCAACGTTCTTGCGGCAAGATGGATTGTTGCACCTGTTGTATAAACATCATCCACTAGTAAAACTTTCTTTGGAATCACCACACTCTCTTTTATTTTGAAGGGTTGCTTCAACTGCAAGCGTTCTTGCCTTGTTTTCTCCGATTGCTTCTTTCCACTGCCTATATGTTCTAAAAGCGAAACGGTAGATACATGACACTGTTCCAGTAAATACGGAATCGTCTCGAACTCTCTCTTCATTAGACTTGCTTTGGACGAAGGTAGTGGACAAAGAACGAAACCATTCTTTTGATACTTAAGCAACTCTTGCCTTAACTCTTTTATAACCAACACCGTCACTCTTGTATCTCCTACAAATTTGAACAACTCCATAAACTTTCGCCCCGCCTCGTCATAAGCATATAAGGCAGTGTTCTTTAAAAGAACTGCTTCTTTTACTTGATTCCATTTTTGACAATCCGGACAAACTTCCACTTTCGTCATCAGTCGTCCGCACTCTAGGCAAGTCGGATGTTTTCTTAATTCTATAAAAGGGTGTTCACAATGGACACAAATACACTTCCTGTTTGCACCCAGTAAAAACGAGAGTATTGGCTGATACCGATCAACTTCTTCTCCGCACCATAAACATTTCATTTACCTTCCCTCCCAAGAAGCGCTTGTTGATTTAAGTCTTTGATTTCCCAGACCGCCTGAACCATCGCCTTTGTTTTCCCATTATGAAAATACACAACTTCTCCTGTCGGGCATTCTGCGGTCCGTCCAACGCGTCCTGCGATCTGCACCAATACCTCTCTTGAGAATTCCTCTTCGTGGGCATTGACGACACAAACATCGACTCCTGAAAAAGTCACTCCTCGCTCTAAAATGGTTGTTGTCACAAGAAAATCGAGCTCTCCTGCTCTCATCTGCGCAATTCTCTCTTGCCGATACGGTTCTTTAGAACTAACCGTCTCGAATTTTGCATTTGGAAACTGTCGTCTGAGAACTATTTCAATCGGATCAAGAAGTGTAATTCGTGGTACAAATAACAAAAACCGTTTACCTGCTTTAACATGTTCCTCTATAAACCGCTGAACAGATTTTGGCACTTTCTTCTTTTTCATTCTTTTGTCTAAATCTCCGATAAAACTCATCGTTGGTACTACTAGTGGTTTCTTGTGATATCGCTCTGGTAACAAAGATACCGACAGTTCTTTCCGTTTGATTCTTTTTTCTAGCGTCTGGGAAGGTGTTGCCGTTAAATACAGCAAGCACCCATCCTCTTTGACCGCACGATGAACCGCGCGAATCAATAATTCGTTATCACGGTATGGGAATGAGTCCGTCTCATCAATCACCACTAAATCAAATGCGCGGTAGAACCTGAGCATCTGGTGCGTCGTCGCAATCGTAAGCGCCACTCTCTTATACCCTTCATCCGACTGCGAGTGCAAGACGTTTTGTTCAACTGCTGGGAAAGCTTCCTTCAAACGAGGCGCCAACTCCACACATACATCAATTCTTGGTGCGGCAATAGCGACTCTCTTTCCTTGTTGTAACATCCATTCGATGCTCGAAAAAATCATCTCCGTTTTCCCTGAACCTGTCACTGCCCAAAGTAGGTGCTCACGAAAACCAGTTTGCTTTACAACATTCAAGCATTCCAAAGATAGCTGTTCCTGTTTTGTGCTCAATGTATGTTTATAGTGCGCTAAGGCTTCTTCTCTTTTTAGAAAAGGCTGCTCTTCTTCAGGTGTCGCAATTATGACACTACACTCCTTTACCTTTCCCATTGCGATGCACTTCAAGCAATACCAACATTCACCTTTTGTACAATTGATGCAAGGTCCTTTCGCAAATTCCAACGAATCGGTATTCCCACAAAATTGGCACTGCTTCTGCCTATTTTTGATAGTAATCCCCACATCTAGCACTGGATTAGGAGAAACTTTACGCTCTTCTAGCATCGATTGAAACACTGCCTGGATTCGCCCAACTGTCTCTTCCATCTTCACCACCTCATTCCAAACTACGCAAAAAAACAGAAGAAGATTTCTCTTCTTCTGTTTTTTGTTTGAAAGGAGTGCTTCTATTATGAGAAGAATGCGAGTAATACCCCTGCCGCAATCGCACTGCCGATAACTCCGGCTACGTTTGGTCCCATTGCGTGCATTAATAAGTAATTACTTGGGTCTTCTCTTTGCCCTTCTTTTTGTACAACACGGGCGGCCATTGGTACAGCAGATACCCCTGCAGCACCAATCATTGGATTAATCTTACCGCCTGATAATTTGTACATCAATTTACCCATTAGAACCCCTGCTGCCGTTCCTCCAGCAAACGCGATTAACCCTAATAAAGTAATTTTAAGAGTCGATACGGATAAGAATAATTCCCCTGTTGCTTTTGCTCCAACGGTTAATCCTAAAATAATAGTAACACCGTACATCATCGCATTTTGTAGAACTTTTGTAATGTTTGGAACTACCTTAATTTCTTTAATTAAGTTACCGAGCATTAAGCATCCTACTAAAGGTGTTGCACTTGGTACTAATAAGCTAACAAAAATTGTAACGATAATTGGGAAAAGAATTTTTTCCGTTTCACTGACTTTACGGTTTTCTGTCATCTTCACTAGACGTTCTTTCTTTGTTGTGAGCGCACGAATAATTGGCGGTTGAATGATTGGCACAAGCGCCATATATGAGTACGCTGCTAGGGCGATTGCTGGTAATAAGTGCGGTGCAAGTCTTGTTGTTAAGAACAAGGCGGTTGGTCCATCCGCCCCCCCGATAATCCCTACTGAAGCAGCTTCTTGCGGTGTCATTCCCCACATTACTGAAAGGAAGAATGCGACGAAAATACCGAATTGAGCTGCCCCACCAAGCAAGATAGTTTTCGGATTTGCTAGTAGAGGTCCAAAGTCTGTTGAGGCCCCTAAGCAAAGGAAAATCAACGGTGGATAAATCCCAAGGTTCGTTCCTTGATATAAGTAATACAAGAGTCCACCAGGTCCATTTTCAGTAGGAGCATCCATTAATCCTGCTAACGGTAAGTTTACAAGGAGCATCCCGAACGCAATCGGAACCATTAAGTACGGTTCATACCCTCGTTTAATTCCTAGATATAGAAACACACAGGCGATAATTAACATAATGATATTTTGAATTGTTAAATTATAGAGCCCACTTGTTTCAATCAACTGTTGAATGACTTCCATAAACCATCGCCTCCTAAATCGTTAAGAGTGGTTGGTTCGATTCGACAGATTCATTACTTGATACATGAATTGCTTTCACAACACCGTCACAAGGAGCAAGGATTTCATTTTCCATCTTCATGGCTTCTAAAATCACGAGTACATCTCCTTTTTTCACTGCATCACCGATATTTTTATTGACCGATAATACAATCCCTGCCATTGGAGCTGGAACCACTTCACCGTCCCCTGTTGGAGCAGGAGCCTGTGTAGGTTTCTTTTCTTCCACTGGCGCATTAGGTGCTGGAGCTGCTGCTAATTTCTGCGTTGCTTCTTCATTTGAAATTTCTTTTAGTGAGACGATAAATGTTTCGCCATTTACTTCTACTTCATATTTTTTCATTTAGTCCACCTTCTTTTCAATCGATACAATTTCAAAGTGCTTGTCTGGTACATCCGCACTCGCTTGTGTTAAAGCGACCAGTGCGGCAACGCGAGCAAGTTTATTCGTTTCAAATAGTGTTCCATCATTTGTTGGAGCCTCAGGTTTCACCTCAACTGGTTTCCCCACAACTCCAACTGTTGTATGACTCTTTGCTTCCAGGATTTGGATAACTTTAGAGCTTCCTTGCATGAGGAACATTAGAATTGTCAACATCACAAACACAATTCCCATTGAAACGATTGTGATCCATAAGATTTCTAATAAACTTAGTTGCATAACTCTCTCCTCACTTTACAGTCGCAAAAATCTTCACGATTTCAGATGGTTTTTGCCATTGTCCATTTTTCTTAAGCAAGAATTCTTTGCCGACTTTAGGGAAAAGTGCGTAAGTTAAGACGTCTTCGTCACTTCTTGCTAAATCTCCAAGTTCTGCTTTGAGTGTTTCGAATTCAGGTGGCAAATGATTGGCTGGTCGATCCGTGATAACTTCTTGATCACCAATGATTGATCTTCTGAAGCTTCCTTGAATTGGTACTGGTGATTGACCATAAGAACCAAGCAAGTAGGCTTTTACTTCGTTTGAAACCACTTTGTAGCGTTGGCCTGTAAGAACATTCATCGTTGCTTGTGTTCCCACCATCTGGCTCATTGGAGTTACGAGTGGTGGATATCCAAGGTCTGCTCTTACTTTAGGCACTTCTTTTAATACCTCTTCATATTTATCCGTTGCACCTGCTTGAGTTAATTGAGAATACATATTTGATAACATTCCGCCAGGCACTTGATATAACAGCGCACGTGGGTCCGGTGTTAACATTTTTGGATTAAGTGTTCCATCTTTAATATATTTGTCTTTAATCACTCTGAAGTGGTCAGCGATTGGTTCTAATTTTTCCAAATCGACAGTAATATCATAACCTAATTCGCGAAGTGCAATCACTAACGATTCCGTAGGCGGTTGACTAGTTCCTTCACTGAGTGGTGAAAGAGCTGTATCAATGCGGTCTGCACCAGCTTCAATCACTGCTTGATAAGTGAGTTGTGCGATTCCGCTTGTGCAGTGAGTGTGGACGACGATAGGAACAGTTATCACTTCTTTTAATGCACGAACTAGCTCAATTCCTCTAGCTGGGGTCAAGATTCCAGCCATGTCTTTTACACAGATAGAATCGGCACCCATTTCTTGCATTTTTGCTGCTAGCTCTTTGTAATAGTCAATCGTATGCGCATCACTAATCGTATAGCAGATTGTCATTTGCGCTTCTTTACCCGTCTTTTTCACTGCATTCAGCGCTGCTTCTAAGTTACGAACGTCATTTAACGCATCGAAGATTCTGAAAATATCAATCCCATTTTCTGCTGATTTTTCGACAAATTTTTCTACAACATCATCGGCATAGTGACGATATCCCAAAATATTTTGTCCGCGTAACAGCATTTGAAGCGGTGTTTTCTTTAAATGTTTTTTCAAGGTGCGAAGTCTGTCCCATGGGTCTTCGTCTAAGAAACGAATACAGGCGTCAAACGTTGCTCCACCCCAACATTCTAAAGAGGCAAATCCTGCTTCGTCTAATTGATCTAAAACAGGGAGCATATCTTCAATTCGCATACGGGTTGCCATCAACGATTGATGAGCATCCCGTAAGATTGTATCTGTAATTCCTATTTTTCGAGTCATCACCGAACACTCCTTCCACTATAATACGTCGATAAAGCGTTCGATTGTCTTGATGCTTTCAAGAGCATCTGTTGGAATTTGATGTTCTGGATTTGCATCATTAAATGCTTTCAAGTAATCCAATCGGAATTGCATACGATCACGAATTAATTCAGCATACTCACCATTCAATTCAGGAACCTCATAACCTTCCACTGGTAAGTATTCCATTCCTGGAAGGCCGCCAAACAATTCAAATTTTGCTTTGCCATCGACTACTGTTTCAATCACACCAAGAGACACTTCTTTGGTCACTTTCTTACCTAAGAAATCCCCTGTATTGATAATGTAGCAATCTACTCCTTTATCAAATAAAGCTTTGAATTTTTCGTAGTCTTCTACTAATGGATAGACACGGAATGGGTTTGCGTATGGTTCGATAACGAGCGCATCTAAGTTTGCTCCAGCCCCTGTATTTTCAGCTGTAGAACGTTTTGTCATTAAAGTACATCCTAAAATAGATGCTAAACGTGGGTCTGTGATTTTCACTAATGGTGGAAGTGCATCATCTTTCATAATCCAGAAAATAGATTGAATTGGTTCTTGAATCTTATCGACGCGGTTCGGGGTTGAATAACGAGATTTAATTGTTCGCCCGTTACCATTCCGAATATCTTCTGTTACTAATACTTTACGGCCGTTTTCATCCAGAGTCACACCGCAGTTTTGAACCGTTACGAAGTAATCTTGTTCTCTGTGACCTGCTGGATAGTCATTTGTTTTGTCGAAGTAAGAAGGTTCCAAAGCTACAGATGAACCATCTTCTACCGAAATTACAAATGCATCGTCGTGTAATACTTCAATATCATATTTATTATCATGTTTTGCGTGTGTTAATGTAGACTTCCCTGATCCAGATAAGCCAAAGAAGCTTGCAACGTAAGATTCGCCTTCTTTACGGAAAATCTTCAATCCTCCGTGACAAGAAACGTAGTTGTTACGGGCGGCAGTTGCCCAAGCAAGTGTCAATGTTCCCTTTTTGATTTCCCCAAAATAACTCATTCCTAAAATTGCAGCACAATTATGTTTCGTATCAAAGAACGCTAATCCATCTGGGTAATCAGGATGTCTCCATGTAGGATCAAAGAAAATAAAAATGTCATTTTCATCATATTGTTTCGATGCATCGTAACGTCTCTTATATTGGTCATTGAAAATTTGGAAGTTCAATAACCAAGAATATAAGTTATTAATATGTTCTTTAGGCATCGTGATGTGCGCTTTTACCATAAAGTCTTCATCAAGACCTACAATAGCCGTTCCTTTAATAAAAGGTTTGAAAGCGCTGTTATAAATTTCGTCGCGAATAATTGGAATAATCTTTGCATCTTCTGACGGATTATTCCCTAAAATTCGACGAGCTTTTGCCGTACGTCCAACGACACTCCCATCCACTACCGTAAGAATATGCGCATCCTCGGGTAATCCTAAATCCTTCGCATTTGCTACGAATGCATCTAATACAGTTGTATTGGGTGCATGTGACGCTAATTCATACGCCTCTGCCAGAGTCGGAATTTCAGTCGCATTGTTCGAATAAAAAGCTGGTTCAATAGTTGCCTTCAATTGCGAAAGATGCGGATTGCTCTTGCGTATAGTGTCTGTAGCGAAACGATCAATTGTTGCCATAATATCAACCTTCCTATCTTTTTATTGATATCTTTATTATACACGAAAACGCTTTAAATGTAAGCGTTTTTGTGAAATTATTTTCTAATTTACTTATTTTTAACATTACTGTTCCATTACAAAAAAGCTGGATTATCCCCTAAAAGAGATAATCCAGCTTTTTCATCAATTCAATAAACAACACTCCTTCCATACAGCTTTTATTCTATTTCTATTTCAAAACACATACCTGTATTTGTTGCATAAAAGCGGTGTTTAATTTCTTCTTGTTTTAATAATTGATGGACAATGTATAATCCTACCCCGTTACCACTTCCCTTATTACTTGTCGATGGTAGTAATGAATATGCCATCTCTATTTCTTCCTCCGTCAGAGGTTGACAAGGATTCTCAATTTTTAAGATGCGATTTTTAGCAGAAACTTTGATAACACCTCCTTCATTCGAGTAACGAATCGCATTAATCATCAAATTATTCCAAACCTTTTGGAAGGCCATTTGGTTCATTTCTATTGTTGAAGATTCTAAATCCGTTTCAATAATTAAATTTCTTTCTTGTGCTAAAATTTTAAATTCTTTGTTCCAAATAGGAATCATTTTTTCTAGTTGAATCGATTGCTTTTCCATTGTGCTTTCTTGTAATTTTGAAAGCTCCAATATTTCTTGAACTAATACAGATAACTGGTCCACTTTGCCAAGGGATGCTACTAGATATTTATCTCGATCTTTGTATTTTCCTACATTAAGGCTCATGTTTTCTAGCATAATTCTTAAACTAGCAAGTGGTGTTTTCAACTCATGCGAGGCACTACGAAGAAAATCCACTTTTGTTTTTTCTAAGCGAATCATTTTTTGATTCTTTTCTTCTAGTTCATCAATTACCGACAATAAATGTTGATACAAATCATTAATTTGCACTTCCATCTGTCCAATCTCATCTGAACTTGGTTCTAAAAAGGCTGCATCTCTTTCTAAATTCATCATTTTCTCTGTGACTCGAGACATTCTCATCAGAGGTCTTGATAGTTTTCTTGCGTAAATATAAGAGAAAATTACTGCCGTAAATATCGAGATGGCTAAAGACAATGGTAAATAATGGAAAGTGACTCGCGTGGCTTGTTTGACCATTTCAGTCGTTGAAACCACTTGAATAAATAATTTTTTCCCATCCTTAGTCGTGACTTCACGGTCTTCGATAATGACAGAATGTTGATTGCTATTCTCATCTATTGGTAATTTTGCTCCTAATGTTAGACTTTCTCCAGTACTTTCATGCTTCAAATACGCCGTAATTCCTTCATTATTGGCATACACTTGTAGTGCCGAAGCAGCTCCCTTTTCATCCACTTGAGAAAGACTCTCTACAAGAACATCCGCTTTTCTACTCAGTTCTTGTTGCCGTTCTTGCATGTAAAAATGCGGGAAAGCAAAATATAAGAATAAATGAGCAACCGCAACGAGTGATATTAATATACTAAAAGTATAAATGAAAATTTTTGGAAATAGTTTTAATCTTCTCATTTTAACTCCAATTTATATCCAACATTTTTAATAGTAACAATACAATCTAATTTTAGCTTTTTACGTAGCTGTTTGATATAAACATCCACGACTCGATCAAATGGTGGGTCTTCATGGTTAGACCAAACATGATCTAAAATTTGTGAACGGCTCAAAGCTTGTCCCTCATGCTTCACAAGCAGTTTTAGAATCGACAGCTCTTTAGCGGTCACTTCTACTAATTGATTATTTACATACGCTTCAAATCGCGTAAAATTAACACTTGTATCCTGATAACTCCAGGTTTCTACTTCTCCATAATGTCTTTTTAGCAAAGCCTCAATCCTCTTATAAAGGACCATTAGAGAAAATGGTTTTTGAATATATCCATCCACAAGTAATTCAAAGCTTTTTACTTGAGTCTCCTCATCTTGTAAGGCTGTTAACATCAATATTGGGACATTACTTTTCTGTCGAACTTCTTCTAATACTTCAAACCCATTCTTTCGGGGCATCATAATATCTAATAAAATTAAATCAACGGATTCTCGGTTAAATACTTCGAGAGCTTCGACACCATCACAAGCTTCAAAGACTGTAAATCCTTGTTCACTTAAAAACTCTCGAACACCTTCTCGAATAGCCTCTTCATCTTCAACAATTAATAAATTCAAAAACATCACCTCTCTTTCTATTATAACAATCTTTACTATTGTAAACTACCTTTATTCCGTATCCTGTAACAAGCTCTTCGGTGATTTTTGTAAAATCAATGCACTTGCAAGGAATACAGCGATAACGATTACCACTAATCCAAGTCCAATAACGATTCCTTTGTCCATATTTGAAACTGTTACTGATAATTCCGTTAGCGTCTTATTAAATCCATCTACTGCAGCACCTCCACCTAAGTTAGCTGATTTTGCCTCGTTGGCAAGTTGAGTTCCTAAACTACTATTCACTTGTCCTAAAATTAATTTTCCAACCCATTCACTGACAGGTCCCCCTGCTAAAAAGGCAGCCCCAAAGCTTGCAATACTTACCATTCCTACTTCACATAGCATTTGTGTAATAATCGTTTTCTTTGTCATCCCTAATGCTAATCGAATTCCGATTTCCTTACGACGGCTGTTTGTCCACAAGAACAAGATTAACACTAAAATAATCGCAGAGAAAATTAGACTTCCGATGAATAATTTATTCGTTAGACCATACACAAGGTTAATTGATTTTTGTAAAGTTGGATAGTTTTGGCTACTTTTCACTAATGTATAAGCTTTCCAGTTAATCCCTAATTTTTTAGCTTGTTCCATTACCTTATCGATGTCATATTCTCCTGAAACTAGGAAAGTTGCATCTAAATAAGTGCCATCTTCTTCACCAAACCCATACATTAATCGACTTGTTTTTAAGTCTGTTAAGATTGTATTTTCGTATAATTCTTGAGGAGCAGTTACTCTTCCTTTATTTTTCCCACTAAATGTTCCGACAATCGTTACTTCAGTTTCGTTGTTTGCTTTCTTTTCATTATCCGCATCATAAATATTGGATTTTAATTTAATCTTGTCTCCAACTTTTAAATTGTTTTTCTTAGCAAAGTCTTCATGAACCATTGCTACATTCGTATCTGAATCTGTAATGTGTCTTCCAGATGTTAATGTGAATGTTTGAGCCGCAAAACGTTCATCCATACTTGAATCATTAATTCCCGTTACCATCGCAGCTTTTCCAAAACGTTTCACACGGTTGGCATCCAATTTAACACCTTGAGCTGGGATTAATTCTTGATCAACTAAGTCCGCTACAACTTCCATTCGTTTAATGGCTTTTTGAACTCCTTCAATCCCTTCAATGGCTTTAATATCTTTTCCCTTCAAGTTCCCCCCACCACGAGCAGTCCCTTGATTGTGACGACGATCAATTTGCATTGAGAAAGACGAATTAATCGATTTAAAGGTTTCTTTTGCAGCTGTGTCTGTCGCATGTTTTACAGATAAACTACTTAAAGCAACAGTTGCCATACTGAATAAGATAAAGAAAATTATGAACGATTTAAATTTCTTTCTAGTCACGTATGCCCAAGCATTTTGAATAATTCTCATTTATCTCACCCCTTCTTTCCTTTTGATTTTTTTAATTGTCCTTCTTCCAGCGTAAGAACTTCGTCACAAGCGTCGGCTACTTGTGGACTATGAGTCACTACAACTACACACTTTCCGCTTTCGTGAGCAGCCATTTTTAAAATATCAATAATTTCAGCAGCTGTTCCTTCGTCTAAGTTCCCTGTTGGTTCATCTGCTAAAATGATTGGTGCTTTGGATACTAAAGCTCTAGCAATAGCTACACGTTGTTGTTGCCCACCTGATAGTTTCAATACATTTCTATGAATCAGTTCTTCTCCTAAGCCTAATTTTAGAAGAATTTCTTTATCCGCTTTTTCGTTCACAAGTTTGACATTTTCAAGCGGTGTTAAGTAATCAATCAAATTGTAGTTTTGGAAAACTAAGCAAATATGATCTCTACGATGATCGCTGTAGGAACCTTTTGCAATATCTTCTCCTTTAAATAGCACTTTTCCCTTTGTTGGACTATCCAATCCTGCTAATAAAGATAAGAATGTTGATTTCCCAGCACCCGATTTACCTACAACAGCAATAAATTTCCCTTCCTCAAACTGTGCATTTAAATCTTTTAATACATATTTTTGTGCATTCTCATAACGATAGTAAATATTTTCTAATGATAACACTGACATAAGACCACTCCTTTAATTCATTTGACTTAATATTTTCTTTGGTTTCTTCATTAAGATTACAGCTGTACTAAATAGTACTGCTAATACAATAATGACAATGACGATGACTAATGTTTTAACACCTTCCATTAGCGTAAGTTGCGGTAAACTGGATTCAAATAATGACTTGACCTGAGCAGGTATATCATCCGATGAAATCAATCCTGAGTAAAATTGATTTGCCACAAACTCACCAAAGAATAATGCGATTAAATAGCTTCCTGAAGCAATCGTAAACAGCTCCAGTAAAATTTGACTAATAATTTTTCCTCTTGAAATACCAAGAGATAATAATATTCCAAATTCATGGATTCTTTCACGTAAGGTGAATAATAAAATTAAGAATAATATAATGACTGCTAATGCGAACACAGATCCCGTTAATAACATCATTAATGATTTAAAATTTGAAATTGGACCTGATACTTGTTCAAAGACTTGTTCATTTTTGGATAATTGTAAAGTTTCCCAATTTAGCGAAAGTTTTTTTACTTCTTTAATCACAGAGTCTAATTGAGAAGGATTCTTTACAGTATAGATAGCTCTATGAACAACTTCGTTCGACTCCTTATTGCCTGCTAATAACTGACTCGTTTTATAATCCATATACATACGATTTTCAGTTAAATCACTTGTGAGCCCTGTAGATTGCTCTGATAATTTTCCGTTAAAAATCCCAACGACTTCAACAGTGATTTCATCATAAGAGCCTCCACCTTCTTCTCCATTCTTAAACAGTTTCATTTTGATTTTAGAGCCAACCGTCCAGTTGTTCTCTTTCGCTAACTCTTCATGAATAAGAACTTTATTTCGATCTTCTTTTGTTAGTGCTCTCCCACTTTGAATATTTAATGCTCCACTGGCAAAATTCATTTCATTATTGCTATCACTAACGCCTCGAACACCCACTAGCTCACCGAGATTTCCTTGATCTAGTTGAACAGATTGTTCTCTTTGAACAGCTTTAGCATCTTGCAATTGCCCTACCGCATCATATTCATATTGAACCTCTTTAACTCCATCTGTTTTCTCAATTTGAGTTAATTGCTTCTTTTGTATCCCCCCATCATTTAAGATTGATTCAACTTGAAAGCCTGAATTTGAAAGACTAAGGAGTTTCTCTTCAACCTTCCCAGTACTTTCTTGCATCGAAAGAACTGCTAATACTGCTGAAGAAATTAGTACCATAATGAAAAACAAAATTCCTGTCCGAATTTTCTTTCTGATTAAGTATGCTCCAGCGCGTTTCTTCCAATCCATTTGCTCACTTCCTTTCCTTATCCGTGATTTCATTTTGCATTCCCAATATGAAACCAATATGAAATAAATCTACAAAATAAACAGATCTATTAATTTTAGATTTTCTTAAAACTAAAAAAGCTGGACGTTTGTCCAGCTTTTTCTCATTTAATATCTTTCTTTCATCGCACGGTCGATTTCGCGTTTCATATCCTTTTGCTTTAAGGCATCACGTTTATCGTAATTTTTCTTCCCTTTCGCAACTCCGATTAATAACTTCGCAACGCCATTTTTAATGTAAACCTTCAGTGGCACTACTGTGTTTCCGGCTTGCTTTACTTGTTCGAGCAAATAATTAATTTGCTTTTTATGAAGCAATAATTTTCTCGTTCTTAATGGGTCATGATTGAAAAGCGTCCCTTGTTCAAACGGACTAATATGAACCCCTACAAGAAAAGCTTCTCCTTGCTTCAAGCTCACATATCCATCTTTTAAATTGATACGCGCTTGACGAACCGATTTGATTTCTGTTCCGGTTAAGACCATCCCAGCTTCAATCGTTTCAAGAATTGTATAGTCATGACTTGCTTTTCGATTTTGTGCGAGCACTTTATCGTTCGTTCCTTTAGGCATTCACGAACCTCCTAACGTCTTTTCTTTTTCGTTTTAATGGCTTTTTTAAAACGTTGACGTCCTTTTGATTTTTTGCCTTTCTTAGAAGACTTATCATCAAAGCGTTCGCCTTTTCTTGGTCGTTCAGTTTTAGCCAATTTTACATCTTCTACGAGTAGGAAATCGACTTCTCTAGCTTCCACATCTACTTTCACACATTTCACGCGAACACGATCCCCAATACGGTAACTTACACCCGTACGTTCACCAAGTAAAATCATATGGCTTTCAATAAAGTTAAAGTAGTCTTGTTTCAAGTGAGAAATATGAATTAATCCTTCTACGGTATTCGCTAACTCCACAAACATTCCGAATTTTGTCACCGAGCTTACGATACCATCGAATTCCTCTCCAACCTTATCTTGCATATATTCGGCTTTCTTCAATGCATTCACATCACGTTCCGCCTGTACTGCAAGTCGCTCCATACGAGACGATTGGTCTGCAATTTGTTGCAACTTATCTTCTAGAAGCATTTCTTCTTTCTTCGATAAATGACCTGGATGTTTTCCGTAATGACGAATCATACGATGAACGATTAAGTCTGGATAACGACGGATGGGCGAAGTGAAGTGCGTATAATCCTCAGCCGCAAGTCCATAGTGTCCCGTTGGCGTGATATCGTATTTAGCTTGCTTCATTGAACGGAGCATCATCGTTGATACCACCGCTTCATACGGCTCACCGCGTACTTCATTCAAGGCTTTTTGCAACTTCTTCGGTGTAATCGAATCGTTCTTCCCTTTAATCGTAATACCAAATGCGGTAATAAACTCTAAGAAGCGTTGGAGTTTTTCGCTATCTGGATTTTCGTGAATACGATAGATGAACGGCACCTTCAATTGTTCATAATGACGAGCCACGGTTTCATTAGCCGCAAGCATAAAGGACTCAATGAGTCGCTCTGCTACGCCACGTTCACGTAGTACAATTTCAGTTGGGGCGCCTTTTTCGTCCACAAGAATTTTTGCTTCTTGTGTATCAAAGTCAATCGCTCCACGTTCCATACGTCTACGCTCAAGAATCGTATGTAATTCTTTCATATTCCAGAGCATTTCTTCAATCTCTGGAGTGATTTTTTCGGAAGCTTCATTCGTATTGAATAATACATTCACTTCATCATAAGTTAGTCGCTCGTTCGATTGAATCACACTTGGGAAAATCTCGTGCTGATAAATTGTTCCGCTACGGTCAATTTCCATGCGTGCTGTTAACGTTAATCGCTCTTCATATGGATGTAGCGAGCAGATTCCGTTTGATAATCGTTGCGGTAACATTGGAACCACACGGTCTGTTAAATACACACTTGTTCCGCGTTCGAATGCTTCCTTATCCATTTCAGAATTTTCCGTTACATAATAAGAAACGTCGGCGATGGATACCGTTAAGACAAAGGTTCCATCTTCGCGTTTGACTAGAGCTACCGCATCATCTAAGTCTTTGGCATCTGCTCCGTCAATTGTCACGGTTAATTCTTGGCGTAAATCCACACGCCCTTCGATTTCTTCCGGTGAGATCGTTTCACTCACGCGGTTGGCTTCCTCTATAACAGAGTCTGGGAATACTGTTGGAATTTTTAATTGATGTAAAATCATTAAAATATCCATGCCGACAGCGTCTTTATAGCCGATTTCTTTGACGATATGCGCCTTCAAGACGAGTTCGTGACGCTCTGTTTCATAACTGTCAACTTCGGCAATCACGACGGTTCCGTCAACAGGGTTTAATCCCTTTCTAGTCACATAACATTTCGTTTTCTTTAATTTAGAATCTTTTAATGCAATTTCGCCACAATAGCCTGTTTGCATCATAATCTTCGATGGATAACGTGTATAAATCCCCACCACTTGCTTCACAGCGCGTTCTATGATTTTCACGATTGTTCCGCTTGCTGCTTTGTCGTTATAAGGATTTTCTTCTTGAACGATACGAATCGCAACCGTATCTCCGTCCATAGCGCCATGGACATCCGTTCTTGGAATAAAAATATCTGGTTTGCCTTCTTCAACTGTGACAAAACCAAATCCTTTATCGTTTAATCGGAATACTCCTTCTAACGTACGATTTTTTTGATTGAATCCAAATTTACCTTGTCGTGTTAATACAATTTTTCCAGAATCTTCGAGGTCAGCTAATTGTTTCACTAAAATCTTAAAGTCCTTTGAAGCAGTAAATCCGAAATGCTCACTAATTTCTTGAACAAAAAAACTTTCGGATTCATGTTCCATAAAGAAAGCCATTAAGATTTCTTCTAATGATTGTCTCATTTCTTTACCTCCATTCTTGTTGATTTAGAAAAGAGAGAACAGTCTCTTGGAATTCCTTTCTAACAGGACTAACCGTAATCACGTGCCCTGCTTCTTCATACCAATGCAATTCCACTTGAGCATTCACCAAAGCTTCTTTTAATTCTAAAGAGGCTTCAGGATTTACAAGTGTATCTTGTTCCCCTTGTGCAATATAAAAACTTCCAGTTACTTTATCTAAATTAGATGCTACTTCACTTGAAAAAATTTGTAGTTCATCTAATTGCTTTTGGGCTTTCAACTTCATCTCGATACTATCAAAAGGACGATTTAGTTTTAAATAAGAAGCTTGAGCATACATCATAAAACTTTTTAACAGCCCAGGAAGTTGCGGATTTCTTACAGAAATCGGCGAGCAAAAAGTCCCAGCATAATCTACCAGTTGCTCCGTTGCGGCCTTTGTAGCCATAATTCCTCCCATAGATAGACCAAAAGCCGCAATCGTCTTGAATCCTGAATTTTTAACAAACTCGATTGCTTTTTTAGCATCTTCATACCATTTCTTAGGTGAATTATTAAGAATATCATCGACATCAGGAGTCCCATGGCCAGAAAATACGGGAACATAGACTGCATAATCATGACGATGTAGAAACTGTGCAAGCATTCTCACATCTGCCGGTGTCCCAGTATAAGCATGAAATAAAATCACCGCTCTTGTATTACCTTCTTTTCTTAACCATAATGCTTCCATATTAAACTCCTCTGAATCTATAAAATAAAAAAAGTACAATTGGTTGGATGTCCGAACAATTGTACTTAAAAATCATTATTTTGATGAAATGTATGCTAAAGCAAATGCCAATAACATGAAGATTGTTCCTAAAACAACAGTAACACGAATTAAGAACGCCTCAAAGCCACGTGCTTTTTGTTTTCCAAATAATTGCTCTGCTCCACCTGTTAAAGAACTTGCCGCATTTGTCTTAGAAGGTTGCATAGCTACAACAATAATTAATAATACGCATACCACTACCATCAGTGATAAAATCAAATTGTACAAAGGATTCCCTCCTTAACTAAAATTCTTTTCAATTTTAACACAAAAATCACGATATTTCTACTCTTTCACGCAAAAAGCCTACAATTCGAACTACAATTCAAAACTTTGAAAACATGGTATAATAGAAAAAGACAAAAATGAATGGAGTGACGGAATGAAAGGTTTTGTATTTTTTGATTTGGATGGGACGCTACTAAATGGGGAGTCAAAAGTAGACGAATCAACGAAAAAAGCTATTCAAGCATTGAAAGAAAATGGGTATGAACCCTTTATCGCAACAGGACGCTCTCCTGCTGAAACTCGCGATATTATGGAGAGTGCAAACATCCACTCAGGAATATTTATGAATGGTCAAGTCGTTATTTATCAAGGAGAGCGTGTTTATTCTTCAGAGATTCCAACTGAAACAGTTGAAAAATTTCATCAAATGGTAAAAGAAGATGGATATGGCCTTACTGCATACAATGATAAACAGTTCTATTTAGTAGCATCCTCTCCAGGTGCTAAAGATGCTTATGGATTTATCCACTCTAACCCGCCTGCACTAAATCCAGATTTCTATAAAGAAAATCCAATTAACATGATGCTCTTTATTTCTCTTCCACCAGCCGAAGAAAAATATAAAGTAGCTTTCCCAAATCTTGATTTCCTTCGAAATACACCGTACTCAGTCGACGTGATTTCAAAAGGAAATTCTAAAGCAGAAGGCATCAAACGCTTTTTAGAACACTTAAACCAAGAAGACGCCAAAACTTATGCATTCGGAGATGGGCCAAACGATATCGAGATGCTCCAAGCAGTATCTCATCCTGTAGCCATGGGCAATGCCCTCCCTATTTTAAAAGAAATTGCTGAATTTATTACAACAGATAATACCAATAATGGGATTGTAAATGGTTTAAAACACTACGGACTTATATAAGAAAGAAGGAAGACGAATGTCAATTTATGAAATCGAAGTTCCAACTATTGACGGTGCATCAACTACTCTTGAAGAATTTAAAGGTCAATTATTGCTAATTGTCAATACCGCTAGTGGATGTGGACTTGCTCCTCAATTTGAAGGACTAGAAAAGCTTTATTTGGACTTTAAAGAGAAAGGCTTCTCTGTTCTTGGGTTCCCTTGTAATCAATTTGCAGGGCAAGAACCTTTAACTGCCGAACAAGCTGCCACCCATTGCCAATTAACGTACAATACTACATTCCCGATGTTTGGCAAGGTAAAAGTAAATGGCCCCCATACTCATCCTCTCTTTGCTTTATTGAAAAAAGAGACAGCTGGACTTTTAGGCGAAAAGGTCAAATGGAACTTTACAAAATTCCTCGTAGCTAAAGATGGAACGATTTTAAAACGATTTGCTCCTACTACAACGCCTGAACAAATTCGAGACGAAATCGCAAGTCTTCTTTCATAATCAAATATATGATAGAATAAAAAGAAAACGGTAAGGAGAAAGCACTATGGAAGTTAATGAAATTTTACGTATTTTAGAAGAAATGAATGTAGCTGTTGTTGCGACTGCAGACGAGAACAACCAACCTCATGCACGCCATATTCATATCGGTGTTGCAAACGAAAAAGGTGTGTTCTTTATGACAAGTCCAAAAACAAACTTCTACAAACAATTAAAACAAAATCCGAAAGTTGCTATTACTGCTATGAAGAGCGAAGACTACTTAATCCAAGTAATTCGTATTGAAGGTGTTGTGAAAGAAATCGGGCGTGAACGTCTTGAAGAAGTACTAAAAGATAATCCATTCGTTAAAGATGTTTACCCTAACGAAGAAGACATTGCTGGCGTACAAGTATTCCACTTATACGAAGGGAAAGGATTCTACCATAGCCTTACTCAAGGACATAAATACGTGTTTGACATACACGAATAAGGATTAGAAAGAGGATTTTATGAAAAAACTTTTATTAGCACTTGCAGCATTAATGGTTGCAGGACTAGCTATCTTCTATTTTTTACCAGATAACAGTAATACTGCTAACGCAAACGTCGTATTTCAAGACGAAAGCGGAAAGAAATTAACAGAAAAAGACTTCACTGGAAAACCAACAGTCTATTATGCTTGGGCAAGTTGGTGTCCAGACTGTCAACAAGAACTTCCTATCTTAAATACTTTAAAAGAGAAATATGGAGATAAAGTAGAATTCGTTGGCGTTGCGATGATTAGTCAAAAAGAACCGATTGAGAATGGGAAAAAATACTTGAAAGAACATTCTCTTTCGCTCAATTATTACTCAGATGTTGATTCAAGCTTCCAAAAATATCACGAAATTACAGAAATTCCGACCCTAATCTTCACGGATAAAAATGGAAAGATCGTTAAGAAGTCAGCCGGTGTTCTTCCCCAAGAAGAAATCGAATCCTACATCAAAGAAATTTTATAAAATTAAAAACTAGCAGAAATATCTGCTAGTTTTTTTGTCTGAACAATAAAAGAGAGGATGCACGCATCCTCTCTTTTACTTTCTTCTATGCTTATAAACACCAATACGATTGATTGCTTTACTTAAAGCAATTTTTGCACGATCCATATCGCTTTTTGAACGACTTGTATCGCTTAAAACTTTTTCAGCTTTATCTTTTGCATGTTCGGCACGTGTCACATCAATGTCTCTTGCACGTTCAGCCACGTTGGCAATAATCGTTACGACATTATCCCGCACTTCCATAACTCCACCACCGATTGCAATATAATCAGTTGGCGAATCCTCTAAGAATCGTTTCACTCGAAGTGCCCCGATTTTTAAAGGAAGCATGATTGGAGCATGATGCGGTAGTATGGTGATTCCGCCATCGACTGCATCGGCACTCACAGAATAGGAACGATGGTTATACACTTTTCCTTCTGGTGTTGTGACAACGACCAGTAATTCATGTTCAGCCATCTTTAATTTCCTCCAACAAATCCTGCTGCTTTAGCTTTTTTAATCACGTCTTCGATTGGTCCTACGTTACGGAACATATCTTCTGGAATATCATCATATAAACCATCGATAATTCCTTTAAATCCGCGAACCGTATCTTTAATTGGAACGTATGAACCAGGTTGTCCAGTGAAGGCTTCAGCAACGTGGAAGTTTTGTGATAAGAAGAATTGAATTCTTCTTGCACGGTTTACAATAACTTTTTCGCTATCTGATAATTCATCAATCCCTAAGATGGCAATGATGTCTTGTAATTCACGATAACGTTGTAGCATTTGTTGTACTTTCATCGCTACTTCATAGTGTTCTTCCCCAACAATTTCTGGAGTTAGGGCACTTGAAGTTGAAGCAAGTGGATCCACCGCTGGGTAAATCCCTTGTTCAGTTAAACGACGTTCCAAGTTTGTTGTTGCATCTAAGTGAGCGAATGTTGTTGCTGGAGCCGGGTCTGTATAGTCATCAGCTGGCACATAAATCGCTTGAATAGATGTAATAGATCCGTCTTTAGTTGAACTGATACGTTCTTGTAATTGACCCATTTCTGTCGCTAATGTTGGTTGATACCCTACGGCAGAAGGCATACGACCAAGTAACGCTGACACTTCTGAACCTGCTTGTGTGAAACGATAAATGTTATCGATGAATAAAAGCACATCTTGTTTTTCCATATCACGGAAGTATTCCGCAATCGTTAACCCTGTTAGTGCTACACGCATACGAGCTCCTGGTGGTTCGTTCATTTGTCCAAACACCATCGCTGTTTTAGCAGATACGCCTGATTCTTGCATTTCATGGTAAAGGTCATTCCCTTCACGAGTACGTTCCCCTACCCCTGTAAATACTGAAATACCACCAAGTTCTTCAGCGATGTTATGAATTAATTCTTGAATTAATACGGTTTTCCCTACACCGGCACCACCGAATAAACCGATTTTACCACCTTTAAGATAAGGTGCTAAAAGGTCAATAACTTTAATCCCTGTTTGTAGAATTTCATATTGACTGTTTAATTCTTCAAATTTTGGTGCTGGTTTATGGATTTCATGTCTTGTAAAGTCTTCTGGGAATGGTTCTTTCAAGTCGATTGTATCTCCTAAAACGTTGAATACACGACCTAATGTTTCAGGTCCCACAGGAACGCTAATTGTGCGTCCTAAGTCCACTACTTTCATGCCACGTTGCAAACCATCTGTAGATTCCATGGCAATCGTACGAACTGCACCATCCCCTAATTCTACAGCAGTTTCCAATGTAACAGTCTTTTCACTTCCGTCACTTGTTGTTTTCACAACTTGTAATGCATTATGAATATCTGGAACGCCTTCTTCTAAAGGAAATACCACGTCTACAACTGGCCCTACTACTTGTAAAATCTTTCCAGTTCTCAATCCATTTTCCTCCTTCTAAAATCCTAATGTTCTTCCAGAGCGGCTGCTCCACCGACAATTTCTGTAATTTCTTGTGTAATTTGCGCTTGTCGTCTCTGGTTCAAATCTTGCGTTAAGTTACTGATTAAATCTTTGGCATTATCGGTAGCACTTCTCATCGCAGTCATACGAGAGGCATGCTCTGCAGATTTAGCATCGATAATGGCTCCGTAAATAAGCGATTCCGCATATTGTGGAAGCAAGATGTCCATAATTATTTCCTTATTTGGTTCGAAAATATAATCCAATTCGTACTCTTTTGCTTCATCTTCATCCAAGTCGATAATTGGTAACATTTTTTCAACACGATAGTTTGATAAAAGTGCATTTACATGGTGATTATAGCAAACGTAAAATTCATCAAATTCACCGTCACGGAACATTTGGACCGCACTTGACACAATCTTTCTTACTTCTTCAAAGGTTGGAATATCTGATACATCATTAATTTCAAGACGTACATCCACTCCCATTTTTTTGAAGAAGCGACTTGCAGCATCCCCAATGGTTAAGATGACATATTCATCCTTTGATTGGTGGTCTAACTCTAACATTTCTCTTGTTGATTGGAAAATGGAAGAGTTGTAACTCCCAGCAAGTCCTTGATCAGATGAAATCACTAAATATCCAGTCTTTTTAACTGGACGTTCAATTAATAAATCGTGATAGTCGATAAAAGAAGTAACTACTTCTCCATCCTCTGACGTTTCATCGACAATCTCTTCTCTATTGTGATTTGCGTATAGTAAGTGAGTTACAACTTCACGGATTTTTTGAGCGTAGTCTTGATAGTGACGCACTGCTTGCTCTGATTTGGCTAATTTTGCTGCAGAGACCATCTGCATGGCGCTAGTGATTTGACTTGTTTTCTTTGTTGAAACAATTCTCTTCTTTAAATCATTTAAGGAAGCCGTCATTCAGGTCACCTCTCCTTTCTACGCTTATTGAACACGTTCAAATAAATGAATTTGTTTGAAACTCTCAATCACTTTGTAGAATTTCTCTTCATCCGAAATCACATATTGATCGCGGATTTCATTCAATAAATCTCTATGTTCGCTTTCTAAATGTTGATATAACGCTTTTTCAAATGATTTAATACGATCGATTGGAATCGCATCTAATAAACCATGTGTTAAAGCAAATAAAATCGAAACTTGATATTCGATTGGTAATGGTTGGTGTACATCTTGTTTCAAGACTTCAACTGTACGTTTACCACGATTTAATTTTTGTTGAGTTGCCGCGTCTAAGTCAGAACCAAATTGCGTAAAGGCTTCTAACTCACGGTAACTTGCTAAGTCAATACGTAATGTACCAGAAACTTTCTTCATCGCTTTAATTTGGGCAGAACCCCCAACACGCGATACAGATAATCCGGCAGATAAACCAGGACGTACCCCAGAGTAGAACAAGTCACTTTCTAAGAAGATTTGTCCATCTGTAATAGAGATTACGTTTGTTGGGATATATGCAGAAATATCTCCGGCTTGTGTTTCGATGATTGGTAAGGCTGTTAATGACCCTGCTCCTAATTCATCACTTAATTTCGCTGCACGCTCTAATAAACGTGAGTGTAAGTAGAATACATCCCCTGGATAAGCTTCACGACCTGGTGGACGACGAAGTAATAGGGAAATTTCACGGTAAGCGGCCGCTTGTTTAGATAAATCATCATACACAATTAACACGTCGCGACCTTGATACATCCACTCTTCACCCATTGCAGTACCTGCATATGGTGCAATATAAAGCATTGGCGCTGGTTGAGAAGCGCTGGCAGATACAACGGTTGTATATTCCATGGCTCCATAACGTTTTAATGTTTCGACGAGGGCTTTAACAGTAGATTCTTTTTGTCCAATTGCAACATAAATACATAATGTATTTTTACCTTTTTGGTTCAAAATCGTATCCACTGCAATACTCGTTTTACCAGTTTTACGGTCACCAATGATTAACTCACGTTGCCCTTTACCGATTGGCACTAAGGCATCGACTACTTTTAACCCTGTAGGTAATGATTGTTTTACACTTTGACGTTGCATAACGCCAGGTGCTTCATTTTCTACTGGACGTTTTTTTGTTGTTTCGATAGCACCAAGTCCGTCAATTGGACGACCTAACGCATCCACAACACGCCCAATAAGCGCATCTCCAACAGGAACATCCAAAATACGGCCTGTACGTTTTACAGGCTCTCCTTCATGAATGTTCTCATAAGAACCAAAAATGATGACACCCACATCTTGTTTTTCCAAGTTTTGTGCCATACCATAAGCGCCATTTTCAAATTCTACTAATTCTCCAGCCATTACGTTTGTAAGGCCGATGACACGAGCAATTCCGTCACCAATGAAAGAAACCTCTCCGATTTCTTCGATTTGTTCTTTCGTTTCAAAAGAAGAGATTTGGTCACGAATTCTCGCTGTAATATTACTCATTTCCATTTATGCCATCTCACCTCTTCAATCCAGTTTGGCTAACTTTTTCTTTGAATTGTTTTAATTTATTCGAAATTGTTCCATCTAAAAGAAATTCTTTGGTTTTTAATTGAACACCGCCTATAACAGAAGGATCAACTGTATTTACCCAAGAATCGTATTCTTTTTCTGTTTTATTTTGAAAAGCAATAGCAATACGTTCAATTTGCTCATCCGTTAAAGGAATTGCAGAAACAATTTCTAATTTATTTGCGTTATAAAGTTCAAGAAACGCTTCTAGTGCTTCTACGATATTCATAGAACCATCTTCTGACGGAAAAGTCGCTAAGTACTCCTGCGTTTCGCTAGATAAGTGACCAAATGTTGATTCTAGAACTGCCAATTTTTTATCATACGAAACATGTTCCAAATGCATCAGCTGTCTAAAAGTAGATGTATTTTGAATTCCATCTAAAATTGCTTGAATTTCATTTGTTACTTGATCTAAGTGACCTTCATATTTTGCCTTTGCATAAAAATGGCTGGCTTCTTTAACGATATCTTTATGATATTTTACCATTATCCTTCCAACCCCTTAATAAAGGACTCAATCACTTCTTGATGTCTTTCTTTTGTCACTTCTTTTTCAAGAATTTGACTTGCAAGTTGAATAGACAAGTCCACAATCTCATCTTGTACTTGAGCAATGGCACGTTGCTTCATCGAATCTACTTCTCGTTGCCCTTCTGCTTTCATACGAGAGACTACCTCTTTACCTTCTTTAATCATTTCATCTTGCGTTTTTGATGCTGCTTCACGAGCGTTATTTAAAATATCGCTCCCCTTCAGTTCTGCTTTATGAATAATTTCATTCGCATTCGCTTGAATTTCTTCCGCTGCTTTTTTCTTTTCTGCAGCTTCATCTAAATCTTTAGAGATTTTATCTCTACGAGACTCTAACATTGCATTTACTTTATCCCAAGCAAAATATTTTACTAGGAAAAGTAATAATGTCATAGAAACTAGCACGACCAAAGTATCACCTAAAACGGTACTGGTATTACCTGACAACATTACTTCAAACATCGCTCACCCCTCCTTTTCGACAATAATCCCTTCATTTGAATCTATTTGACGAAAACAAGGATAAGAGCGATTAATACTGCGAAGATTGGCATCGCTTCGATTAAGGCAACCCCGATAAACATTGTTGAACGTAATTCGTTGCTTAATTCTGGTTGACGAGTCATTGATTCGATTGTTTTTACGATTACTGCTTGGTTCCCGTAGGCTGCTGCTAAAGCTGCTCCTACTACTGCAATTGCTGCTGCTAATTCTGTCATTTTAAATTCCTCATTTCTTAAAAATTAATGTTTCATTACTTTATGTGAGATATATACCATCGTTAACGTACAGAATACGTACGCTTGAATAGCTCCAATCACAACTGAAAAACCTTGCCAAATTACACCTAACGGAATGGCAAGAATATACGTTATTAATCCGGCTGCTGATGAGAACATCACGATTAAGCCTAATAACACTTCACCAGCATATATATTTCCGTAAAGACGAAAAGCCAGTGTAATTGTATTCGTAAACTCTTCAATTAACTTAATTGGGAGCATAAACGACATTGGACTTAAATAAGAATGTTGAATATATCCTTTGAGTCCCATCTTCTGTACGCCAGAATAATGTGCGATTAATGTAGTCATCAACGCCAATGCCAAACATACGATTGGGCTGGCAGTAGGGCTTGCAAAATAACTATGATCCTCATAATGGATATAGAAAATGAGGCCCACCATATTGGCGACTAACACAAAAGAAAACAGTGAAAAAATATATAAATAATATGTTTGTCCCGTTTTCTCATCTACTGCGTTATTAACAATGCCTTTTGTAAATTCCATTAAAGCCTCTAAAGCATTTTGTAGCTTTCCTGGCTTCATGGACACTTTCCTGGCCGATAATATTGTAAATAGCGCAATGAGTAAAACACTAACCCCACACGAAATCAAAATCGGAACTGAAAACGACACTCCAAAAATCTCAATCACTTTTGGTGTTGCTTCCATGAATCTTATTTTCCCTCCTTTTCACCAAATAAAAAATCTGACAACATCTCCTTACATTGAGGCATTCGCTCAGTACGGTGATTATTGTCAGATTCGTTGGCAATAGTCTATCGCAAAAGCGTTGACTACATTAATTAATTATTTGGTTCCGAATAAACGATCTCCAGCATCCCCTAATCCTGGAAGAATGTATCCATGCTCATTTAATCGTTCATCTAATGCTGCTGCATAAATGTCGATTTCAGGATGTGCGCTACGTAAGGTTTCTACTCCTTCTGGGGCAGCTACTAAGCAACAAAACTTAATAGAGTTAGGCTGTGCACCACGTTTAAGTAATGCATCAATTGCTGCAACAGCACTTCCCCCTGTAGCTAGCATTGGATCTACGACAAACAACTGTCTTTCAGAAATATCTGAAGGCAATTTCACGAAATATTCTACAGGTTGCAATGTATCATGATCGCGGTACATACCAACGTGACCAATTTTAGCAGCTGGAATCAATTCTAAAATTCCATCTACCATCCCTAAACCAGCACGAAGGATTGGAATAATTGCTACTTTTTTACCAGCTAATGTTTTTAATGTTGTTTTAACAAGAGGAGTTTCGATTTCTACATCTTCAAGAGGTAAATCTCTAGAAACCTCATAAGCCATTAGCATTGAAATTTCGTTTACAACTTCGCGGAATACTTTTGTTCCACAATCTTTTTGACGAATCATTGTTAATTTATGTTGAATTAACGGATGATCAAGTACGTGAAATTTTCCCATTTGTCATTCTCCTTCCAATACATTAGTGTCACTTCTGTTATTTTACCTAAAAAACTAGTAAATTTCTAGTATCAGTTTGAAAACTTTTAATTATTTTCATAAATAGTAACAAACTTTTACATCAAGTTGTTTATGCATATAGTTTGAAAGTTTCAGTCAATTGTTTCACTTCTTGACGGACACTATTTAACACTTCTTTATTTTCAGGATTTGTTAATGTTGTAAGGATTAACTCTGCTACTTTCTTCGCAGCAACTTCATCAAAGCCACGAGTAGTAATAGCTGCCGTTCCGACACGAATCCCACTTGTTTTAACAGGTGGTAATGTATCAAATGGAATGGCGTTTTTATTCACTGTAATTCCAACAGTGTCAAGTAATTCTTGCGCTTCTTTACCGTTTAATCCAGTTTCTTTAATATCGAGGAGTAATAGATGGTTATCAGTACCACCTGAAATCGCACGAATCACTGTTCCTTCAAACACTTGGGCCATTGCTTTAGCATTATTCACGACTTGCTCGATATACTCACCAAATGCTGGTTGAAGAGCTTCATGGAAAGCAACTGCTTTACCAGCAATCACGTGTTCTAACGGTCCACCTTGGATTCCAGGGAAGATGGCGCTATTTAGTTTCTTGCCAAATTCTTCTTTTGCTAAAATTAAGCCACCACGTGGTCCACGCAATGTTTTATGTGTTGTTGATGTTACTACGTCAGCATAAGGTACTGGACTTTGATGGGCTCCTTTAGCGACTAAACCAGCAATATGTGCCATATCCACCATAAAATAAGCTCCAACTTCCTTAGCAATTTCGCCAATGCGTTTGAAGTCAATTTCTCGTGGGTACGCTGAAGCTCCAGCCACGATTAATTTTGGTTTTTCTTCTTTAGCAATACGTTCTAATTCATCGTAATCGATTGTTTCTGTTTCTGGATTTACTCCATAAGAAACGAAATGATAATCTTGTCCAGAGAAGTTTACTCCCATTCCGTGAGTCAAGTGACCACCATGGTTTAAGTCCATCCCTAAAATCTTATCGCCTTTCTTTACTAAAGCACGATACGCAGCCATATTTGCTTGAGAACCTGAATGAGGTTGAACATTGGCATATTCAGCTCCAAACAATTCTTTTACGCGATCAATCGCTAGTTGTTCGATGACATCGACGTACTCACATCCGCCATAGTAACGACGTCCTGGATATCCTTCTGCATACTTATTCGTTAGAATACTTCCTTGTGCACGTAAAACTCCTTCTGATACGAAGTTTTCTGATGCAATCAATTCAATCCCCTGTTGCTGACGATGAAGTTCTTTTTCAATCGTCTCAAAGATGATTTTATCTTCTGTAAATTGACTCATTCAACTACCCCTTTCTATTCTTACATTCCTATTCTATCACATTATCACTTTTTGTAGAAAAGCTATGAGTTTTCCTAAAGGACGGTGGATGCCGCTTTTTTCAAACGGTTCATATACGCGATTCCAACGCCCTCTTCTGGCGCGCTCTGAGCTAAAATTATATCTAACTCCAAATGATCTAATGTTCGAAGCGCATCAAATAACGAGCGATTCATAGCATCCACGTTCGTACCCATCTTGTAAATACCTTTCACTCTCCTTTCAAACGCATCTACAATTGCGTTTTGAGCCATGATACCGACTGTCTTCCTATTATTTTGAGCTTCTTGGATAGCTTTTGTGAAGGACTCTACTGTCCCTTCTACAACCAACACTGGTGTTTTGGGGGCGTAATGACGATATTTCATCCCTGGAGATTTCGGTACTTCACGCTCTCCAGTTTTTGTGGTGACAGAAGACTGAATAGGCCCAATAACCGATTCAATCTGCTCTTTTGTTATCACACCCGGTCTTAAAATTACTGGCCCCTCTTCATTCGTCAAATCAATCACCGTTGACTCTACACCTACAGTAGATGAGCCTCCATCCAAAATTCCACGAATACGACCATTCATATCTTCAAATACATGTTCTACTTTTGTTGGACTTGGCTTCGTCGATAGGTTCGCACTTGGTCCCACGAGAGGAATACCCACTTTTGTGATTAATTCTAGTGTTAATGGATGATTTGGCATACGAAATGACACCGTTGGCAGTCCAGCGGATAAAGCCGGTGCATAAATTCCTGGTTTTGCCTTTAGAATCATCGTCAGTGGTCCAGGCCAAAAAGCCTTCGCTAAGGTTAGCGCAATTTCAGGGATTTCTTCTACAGTAGAAGTCATCTGCTGGATATCACTAATATGAACAATCAGCGGATTATCACTTGGACGTCCTTTGGCTTTAAACACCTTTAAAACAGCTTCTTGACTTGTTGCGATTGCTCCTAATCCATATACCGTTTCCGTTGGAAAAGAAACAATTTCTCCCTGTTGTAAAGCTTTAGCTGCAATATCTAAGTTTTCTTTTGTAAAAATTTGTGTTTCCATTACTGCGCCTCCTTTCCACTCACAATAATCATTCGGTCCATACCTGCAATATCTTTATGAATCGTTACTTTTCGATTTGGACAAGCTTCACTAAAAATTCGTCGTACGCTTGCTCCTTGGTTAAATCCAATTTCAAAAAAGGCTTGCCCACTATCTGTTAAAAATTCTTCTAATCGGTTAGCAATCTTTTCGTAAATCGCAAGCCCCTCATTCTCTGCAAATAACGCTTGAGACGGTTCATACCGTCGCACTGATTCATCCATTAATGCTTCTTCTGAATAAGCGATATACGGTGGATTACTAATAATACACTCAAACTTCTCCTGAGGTACATTGCTATACACGTCGCTGTAAATCAATTCGGTTTGAAGATTGAACTTTTCTCGATTCTTTTGAGCAACGATGAGTGCTTCTTCAGAAATATCGCACCCCATATAACGATGTCTTCCAACCAGTCTTTCCAGACTCAAAATAATGCATCCTGTTCCGACACCGATTTCTAGAACTTTCCCAACAGGGCACTGTTCTAAAAATGATTGAACTTTTAAGACAAGTTCTTCTGTTTCCGGACGAGGAATTAAAGTGTCCTTTGTGACCATGAATTCTTTCCCTAGAAACTCAGCAACTCCTGTAATTTGCTGCAAGGGTTCAAACTTGCTTAAGCGCAACAACTCAGGTTCCAAGTCCTCGAAAGTCACACTGGCAACTTGTCGTAAATTCAATAAAAATTGCGACAGGGTCCAATGATTCTTGAATAGCATTAATTCTCTAACTAGGTTCTGGCATTCTTTAAGCCCTATATTCGGTTGTTTCTCTTCTAAAAAACAAGAAGCCCTTATGAGGACTTCTTGGTTCGTTGGATTAGTTGTTTCCATTATTTAATTGCTCCAATTTTTCTGTGTGATCATAAAGAATTAAAGCATCGACAATTTCATCAATTTTTCCAGCTAAAACTTGGTCTAACTTTTGAAGTGTTAAACCAATACGGTGGTCTGTAACACGGTTTTGTGGGAAGTTGTACGTACGAATACGTTCTGAACGGTCCCCAGTACCAACTGCAGACTTACGGTTTGCATCATATTCAGATTGGGCTTCTTGAGAAATCTTGTCGTATACACGCGCACGTAATACTTTCATTGCTTTCTCACGGTTCTTCAGTTGCGAACGTTCATCTTGCATTGCAACAACAATTCCTGTTGGCAAGTGAGTTAAACGTACGGCAGATGCTGTTTTGTTAACGTGCTGTCCGCCGGCACCTGATGCATGGTAAATATCCACACGAATATCTTTATCTTCTAATTCAATTTCTACTTCTTCTGCTTCAGGCATTACAACGACAGTAGCTGTTGAAGTATGCACACGTCCTTGAGATTCAGTTGATGGAACACGTTGTACACGGTGCGCACCAGATTCATATTTTAATTTAGAGAATACATTATCCCCTGTAATCATTAAAATAACTTCTTTATATCCACCGATACCTGTAACGTTGGCATCCATCACTTCTACACGCCAGCCTTGTGACTCTGCATATTTTTGATACATCGTTAGTAAGTCACCAGCGAATAACGCAGCTTCGTCTCCACCAGCAGCTCCGCGGATTTCCATGATGATGTTTTTACCATCATTTGGGTCCTCTGGTAATAGTAAGAATTTGATTTTATCTTCTAATTCTACTTTTTCCTTTTTGAGGGAGCTTAATTCTTCTTTCGCCATTTCTGCCATTTCGGCATCTAAGCTTTCACCAAGCATTTCCTCTGTGTCGCTAATTTCTTCAACCACTTGTTGATAACGTTTAAAGGTTTCTACTTTTGGGCGTAAATTCGCTTCTTCTTTTGTTAGTTCCATGAAGCGTTTTGTATCGCCGATAACTTCCGGGTCACTTAATAGTTCTGAAAGTTCATCGTACCGAATAATAAAACTATCTAATTGATCGAACATACTTTTCTCCTTTTTCTTCTCTTATAAGCGTTCTTCACCAGGATGGTTATAGTGATAACGACAAACTGGATAATAAGCATCATTACCCCCAATTTGGATTTGTTCTCCCGTATACACTGGTACACCATCCACTACACGCATATTCATACTTGCTTTTTTATGACAATACCAACAAATCGTTTTTATTTCTTCGATTTTATCAGCATAAAGTAATAAGTATTTAGAACCTTCAAATAATTCGTTTTGAAAATCATTCTTAAGTCCAAATGCCATTACTGGAATATTTAATTCGTCAACAATTCGAGCGAGTTCAAGAATGTGATGTTTTGATAAGAATTGAGATTCATCAATCAAAATACAATAAGGTTTTACAGCTTGCCCTTCGACAATTTCGTAAATAGGTGTCTCTTCAAAAATTGGAATTGCTTCACGACGAACACCGATACGGCTAGATACATAGCCAACTTGATCACGATCATCTATTGCACTCGTAAATAATAAAACAGGCTTATTCTGTTCCTCATAATTATGAGCAACCTTTAAAATTTCAATGGATTTACCACTATTCATTGCACCATATTTAAAAAATAATTGTGCCACTTTCTATTCCTCCAATTGATAAACTATACCTTTAATATCTTACGATAAACTGCTACGTTTGTGCAAAGAAAAACCGTTTCTTATAAGCACATTACCCTTAATAAATTTGCATGGTATTTAAAAAGTTTTTTTAAACCACTTTTGATTAAAGTATGCTACAATAGTGAAGAATCTATAGGAAAGGATCGTCAAAATTGAATATAAGAACACAAGTTGCTTTAGGAGCAGGAAAATTCACTAGATGGGCTCTTAAAACTTTTACAAAAGGTGGCAGTAGCATGCCAGGAAAAGTGGCTCACGCTATTGATCCTACAATTTTAAAATCTCTAGCGGAGAACTACGATGTGATTATCGTCAGCGGAACAAACGGAAAGACATTAACAACTTCCCTTATCGTTCAACTTTTAAAACAAAAATATCCTAATATTTTAACAAACCCAACTGGAGCAAATCTAACTCAAGGGATTGTATCTACTTTTTTAAATCATTCTCCTAAAAAGGGTGAAAAGAACATTGCTGTTCTAGAGGTGGATGAAGCTACGATTAAGCATATCACTCCTTATATCGAACCTAAACTATTTGTGTTTACGAATATTTTTCGCGACCAAATGGATCGATTTGGTGAGATATATACAACTTATCAATTTATGTTAGACGGAGCGGCTTTTGCTCCATCTGCAACCATTCTTGCAAATGGAGATGCGCCAATATTTAATAGTGACGAATTACCTAATCCACGTCTATATTTTGGATTTAATCATACTGAAGATAGTGAAATGATGGCTCACTACAATACAGATGGTGTTCTTTGTCCTCACTGCCAATCTATCTTGCATTATAAGAGTATTACTTATAGCAACCTTGGTAAATACTATTGTCCAAAATGCGACTTCAAACGTCCTGAATTGAATTATGCAGTCACTGCTTTAAATGAATTGTCTTTAACAGGTTCTTCATTTGATATTGACGGTACAACTTTCTCAATTCCAATTGCTGGACTATATAATATTTATAATGCCTTAGCTGCATACTCTGCTGCAAAATTCTTTGGCCTTTCTACGGAAGAAATCCAAGAAGGCTTCTCTAAAGCGCAGCGCGTATTCGGTCGTCAAGAAACCTTTGCCGTTGAAGATAAAGAAGTGATGTTGAACTTAATTAAAAACCCAGTTGGATTTAACCAAATCGTTCAGTTATTAAGTTATGAAAAAGAACCATTCAGTTTAGGTGTTCTCTTAAATGATAACCCTGCAGATGGTCAAGATGTCAGTTGGATTTGGGATGGCGATTTCGAAGGCTTACATGCTTTGAATGCAGTCGATACAGCCATTAGTGGTATCCGTGTGGAAGACCTCGGTGTACGTATGGAAGTTGCCGGTTTTGAAAATATCAAAGTCTTTAAAACAAATGCAGAATTAATCGATTGGATTCGCAAAGCGCCAACGAAGAAAGTCAATGTACTAGCAACTTATACTGCTCTACTCGACTTACGTAAAGACTTTGCTAAAGAAGGATACCTTAAGGAAGGGATGAACGGATGAAATTAAGAATCTGTCATTTATACGGAAACCTAATGAACACATACGGTGATAATGGAAACTTACTCATGTTACAACACCGTGCAAAAAAATTAGGATACGAAGTCGAAACTACTCTTATTAGCTTAGAAGAAGACTTCAATCCAGAAGAATTTGATATCGTAATGTTTGGCGGTGGTCAAGATTATGAACAAACTGTTGTTGCAAAAGATCTTCAAAACAAAAAAGATACTTTAATCGAGTATATTGAAGATGATGGAGTTGTCGTAGCTATTTGCGGTGGTTTCCAATTATTAGGCCGTTATTACGTAAATGCTAGTGGCGAACGTCTCAATGGGATTAGTGCTATCGACGTTTGCACTAACGGTCAATTTCCAAATCGTTTAATTGGTGATGTTGAAATCTTTAACGAAGAATTTGGAGAAACGTATTTAGGATACGAGAATCATATTGGTAGAACTTACTTAGGTAAAAATATGAAACCTCTTGGAAAAGTAGTAAAAGGTTTTGGAAATAATGAAGAAGATCATGCGGAAGGTTGTCACTACAAAAACGTGTTTTGCTCTTATTTCCACGGACCAATTCTCGTTAGAAATCAACACCTTGCAGATCGAATTATTCAAACGGCTGCTCAAAGAAGACATGCAAAAAATGCATAACAAAAACCTCTATTCAACAAATTTGTTGAATAGAGGTTTTTCAATATACTACTCTAATTCTGCTAACTGAGGATTCAGTTGAATGTTGCGTCCTTCTTTTTTCCATTGTCTAAATTCTGCTGCAGCTGTAAATAATACATCTGTAGAAGAATTCAATGCAGTCTCGCAAGAATCTTGTAGAACTCCGATAATAAAACCGACACCTACAACTTGCATTGCGATATCATTAGAAATTCCAAATAAACTACATGCTACAGGGATTAATAATAATGATCCACCTGTGACACCAGATGCCCCACAAGCAGCAATTGTTGATAACACACTAAGTACTAATGCTGTTAGAAAATCAACTTGAATTCCTAAAGTATTTACTGCTGCTAAAGTTAATACTGTGATTGTAATTGCAGCCCCCGCCATATTAATCGTTGCTCCTAGTGGGATTGATACAGAATAACTATCTTCGTCCAATCCTAAATCTTTACAGAGTTGCATATTTACTGGAATATTTGCTGCAGAGCTACGAACAAAGAAAGCAGTTACTCCGCTTTCTTTTAAACAGCGTAAAACAAGCGGAAATGGATTTTCTTTGATCATAAAGAATACGATGATTGGATTCATAACAAAAGCTACAAAAAACATGCTTCCAATCAGTACTAATATTAAACTACCATAATTCGCAAATACCCCTACTCCATTTTCTGAGACAGTTGTATATACTAACCCCATTATTCCAATAGGTGCAAAACTAATTACTAACTTCACTACATGACTAGTTGCATCTGATACTTGCTTTAAAAGATTCTTCATAGGTTCGTCCGCTCTTCTAAATGCCATCCCAAATAGAACTGCCCAAGATAATATTCCAATATAATTTGCAGAAACTAATGCATTTACCGGGTTATCTACTAATTTAAGAACTAAAGTTTCCAATACTGCAGCGATTCCTTGCGGTGCAGTGACTTCTGTCGTACTTTCTGCAAGAGTCATTGTTATAGGAAATGCAAAGCTTGCAATTACTCCAACTAAAGCAGCTCCAAAAGTTCCAAATAAATAGAGAAGAACGATTGACTTCATTTTTGTTTCATGACCTTCTTTATGTTGAGCTAAAGCACTCATTACGATAAAAAATACTAGCAAAGGCGCAATTGCTTTTAATGCATTTACAAAGACAGTTCCTAACATTCCAACGACTGTTAAAGAAGGAACAAAAATTCCTAAAAAAATGCCAATTCCCATTCCAATTACGATTCGATTAATTAAACTGAGCTTACTCAGTCTCTCTACAATGTTGTCCATATATTTCCTCTATTCTCTTTCTTATATGGCGTCTATCTTACACAAGTTTATAGCTTTCTGTCAAAAGATATCCACATATCAAAAACATTTGTTCACAATTCGGATACACTCTTTTGTTTTTATATTTGTCAGATAGAATAGTCTTAGTATAGTTTTTATACTTAAAATCAAACTAAAACTCAAAAGAGAATAACGTTTAACTAGCCAATCCATTGAATTGAAAATAAATAAGTTATAATGGCACTCATACTTATAAAAGGTGTAAATGGAATTTTATTACTGCGCTCTTTTAGTCTAAAGAAAAAATGCAAAAAACAACAAAATACTCCTCCACATACAAAAGAAAGCAATCCTACAAAAATAATCTGGGTTGGAGAAAAAATGATTCCTAATGTTGTTAAAAAATAAACATCTCCCATTCCAAAAGCTTCTTCTTTCCAAATGAAGTGCCCTAAACTCTTAATAATCCCATAAAACAAAAATCCAATTATCATTGAAAACAATCGTTCTTCCCATGTCTGAGAACTAAGTATTATTTCAAAAAGTAATAGCAATAAAAGTACTCTTAAATCAACTTCATAGGAATCAATATCCATCAATGCGATTAATACTAAAAAAGAACAAAAAAAGAATCCTAAGATATCTAGCGGACCTTTTAATAGAGCTACCAAAATAAATAATAAAGAGACGAATACTTCAATAAAATAATATCGTCCCCCAAATTTATGATGGCAGTAGTGACAACATCCTCTAAGATAAAGATAAGAGAAAATCGGAATTAAATCCCAAAAGTGAAGAATATGTCCACAACTTGGACAATGAGATCTTGTAGATATAAAATTTTCTCCATTGTTTAGTCGAACACTAACAACATTGATAAAACTTCCAATAGAAGCACCTATTAGTGCAATGAAAATATAAAGCATAAAAAAACCTCCCTTACTTAACAATACGTTTTGTAAGAGAGATTCGGAAGTTTATTCTTCAATCTGTACTTCTTCAACTTTATCATTGTAGTACAGACCAGAGTATTCCTTATACCACGCAAAGAAATGCGTAATGAATACTTTAACCACTGCATAGACTGGGACAGCTATTAATAACCCAACAAGTCCAAACATCTTTCCAGCAGCCAGTAAAATAATCAAAATTGTTACAGGATGCATTTTCAATGATGATCCTAAAATTAAAGGTTGTAAGACACGACTTTCAATTAATTGTTCAATAACAAAAACCAAAAATACGTGGAGTGCTAGAGTAGGATTGGTAACAAAACCAATAATTAAAGCTGGCGTCAACCCAATTAAAGATCCTAAATAAGGAATAATTGTTAGAAGACCTGCTATCATCCCTATAGTAACTCCGTAAGGTAATCCAATAAGCGTATATCCAATGATATAAGTAAATCCAACACAGATAGCAACTGTAATTTGTCCACGGATATAAGAACTCACTTGTTGATTCATTTCATTTAACATCACACTAATCTTGTGTTGAGATCGTGTTGGAAACATTCTAGTCACAAATGGAATCACTTTATTTCCATCTTTGAGAAGGTAATAAAGAATAACCGGCATTGTCATTACGGTAATTACGATATCCCCAATAATTCCTACAACACTACCTATACCACTAAAAGTAAAATTCAAAATTCCATTCAATCGTTCTGTAATTGATTGAATAAAATCAGTATTAATTTTATTGAATTGTTCTTGTATCGTTTCAAACAAGCCTGTCTGCATGAAGTTCTCAACTTGCTCACTAATAATTTGATAATAGTATGGCAGTTGTGATACTAAATCTAATAATTGCTTTTGAATAATTGGAACAAGGCTTGTAATAATCATAATAAAAATAACAATTACTCCAACCATTACTAATAATATAGCGATTCCTTTTGGAACCTTTTTATTCAGCAAATAATCATAAATCGGCTTTACTAAATAATAAATTACTGCTCCACAAGCAACAGGAACTCCAATTGCCGAAATAAAGTCTTTTAATGGATTAAATAAATAAGACGTTTGAGAAAATAAAATTAAGTTAATGAGAAGTAAGGATAAGATTAAAAGACCGCTCACTAGCTGATTATCTAAAAACCATCTCCAAAACCATGTCTTTCCTTGGTTTTCTGGTTTATTATCCATAAGATTCCTCCTTATCACATTTTCCTCTAGTGTATCATATTTTCTCCGTCTATGATTAACATTTGATTAGATTTTAGAAAAAATTGTATAATTATTTTATCTTGTGACATGGAGGAAATCTCATGAAAGAAAAATTTTATTTAGGAACTTATACCAAAAGAGAAAGTAAAGGTGTTTACTCTGTAATTTTGAATAAAGAGACTGAACAATTAGAAAATCTGACTATAGAAGCAACACTTGAAAACCCGACCTACTTATCTTATTCAAAAGAGAACCATCTACTCTTTGCAGTTGGTAAAGAGGACAAGGAAGCAGGAGTCACTGCAAACCTTACCCTCACCTCTCCAGTCAAACGTTTATCATCATTCTACGATCAACAAGCCGTTCCTTGCTATATTCGATATAATGAGCGTTCGCATGATTTACTAACTGCAAACTATCACGGAGGTTTTGTAGAACTATACCATTATGATAATAAAAATCATTCGATTTCTTTTGTCGATAAAAAAGTGCATTCAGGATCTAGCATTCATGAAAATCAAACAGCTCCACATGTTCACTATACAGATTACACTCCAGATGAAAAATGGATTGTGGTATGTGACTTAGGAATCGATACTGTATTTACATATAAACGTACAGCAGAAGGCTTAGAAGAAGTCGCACAGTATAAGACAAAAGCTGGTAGCGGTCCTCGTCACCTTGCATTTCATCCAACGCTGCCTATTGCTTATCTGATTTGCGAACTAGACGCAACTGTAGAAGTACTCTCTTACAGTAACGAAAATGGAACTTTTAGAAACTTAGACAAGATAGCATTAACGACTGAAGACCAACAAGCTTGGGGAGGCGCTATTCATATCACCCGCGACGGACGTTTTGTTTATGCCTCAAACCGAGGCTTTGACGCGTTATACACTTTCTCAGTAGATGCATCAAGCGGATTACTCACACTCGTACAAACTATTAATAGTTGTGGGTCAGTTCCTCGTGATTTCCACTTAAGTAATGATGAAGCTTATGTCGTTGTTGGACACCAAGAATCAGACAACTTAACGCTATTTAAACGCGACTTAGAAACTGGTGAACTCACACTTCTTCAAAAAGATTTCTACGCCCCAGAAGTGGTTTGTGTCGTACCTCAATAAAACCCACTTTTAAGTCTCTTCTTTTTTTGAAGAGACTTTCTTCTTTATTGTGGTAATCCTTGCCAGAAAGCAGTATAATCGTTGTTAGCAGACTTTATAAAGGAGTGGAAAAATGCTTAATCTTATAGAGATTATTAAAACTATTATTTTAGGAATTATCGAAGGCGTTACTGAATGGCTACCAATTAGTAGTACAGGTCATTTAATTTTAGTGAACGAGATTATTCAATTAGACGTTTCTGCTAAATTCCTAGAGATGTTTAATGTTGTCATTCAACTTGGTGCCATATTGGCGGTTGTCCTTGTTTATTTCAATAAATTAAATCCATTTGCAAAAAATAAGAAACGTAAAGAATTCATTGAAACCATTGATCTTTGGAAGAAAGTGATTATCGGATGTATCCCAGCCGTTATTCTAGGATTCATTTTAAATGACTTTATGGATGAATATTTTAATAAACCAATCATTATCGCACTTGCTTTAATTGTATACGGGGTTGCTTTCATTTACATCGAAAGACAACACAAAAATATCGAGCCGAAAATTAAAAGCTTTAAAGAGTTAGACATTTTGACGGCTATTAAAATTGGACTTTTCCAATGTTTAGCTCTTGTACCAGGTACTAGCCGTTCTGGATCAACCATCCTTGGTGGTTTACTTGTTGGAACAAGTCGTTCAATCGCTACTGAATTTTCATTCTTCATGGGGATTCCAATTATGTTTGGTGCTAGTGGATTAAAACTATTAAAATTTGGATTCCACTATTCATTTGCTGAATTTATTATTTTAGTAGTTGGATCAGTTGTTTCATTTGTTGTTTCACTATTCGTAATTAAATTCTTATTAAAATACATCAAACAACACGATTTCCAAGCGTTTGGTTGGTACCGAATTGCACTCGGAATTATTGTTCTTGGAAGTCTATTCTTTAAATAAAGTAAAAGCTGGATTTACTCCAGCTTTTTATTTTTTGCAAAAAACAGGTATAATGAATATATTCAAATTAGAAAGAAGGATACTATGTCATTACTTTTTGTCGGAATTGGTGGAGCGATTGGGGCAATTCTACGTTATTTACTATCTCAACTTCCTTTCCAACATGAATTTCCATTAAAAACACTACTAATTAATTTATTAGGTTCGCTTGCCATCGGATATTTAAGTGCTAAATTCCAACAGGGACATTGGTTCGAAGGAGATCAGTGGCTTTTAATTACTGGAGTCTGTGGTGGATTTACTACTTTTTCAACATTCAGTTTAGAATCCCTTCAGTTAATCCAAAATGGTAATACTCCCCTTGCGATTCTTTATATGATTGTAAGTCTAATTGGAGGTCTCTGTTGTGTGGGAATCGGATTTTTTCTTGGTAATTCTTCATTTTAAATTAGCAATTTTCTAAAAATCAGTTTACAATAGAATAAAGAACAAGAACGGAGGTCTTTTTATGACGAAAAAAGGGGTAACTTTATATTTTATGCGACATGGAGAAACCGTCTTTAACCGCTACAATTTAATGCAAGGATGGTCTGATACTCCTCTAACAAAAGAAGGTCGCCTTGATGCTATTCGTTCTGGTTTAGGAATGCGAGATGTTCATTTTGACGCCGTCTATACTAGTGACTTGCGTAGAACCGTTGAAACTGCCCAACTATTTCTTAAAAACCATCCCAACCGTGATAACCTCACTATTGAAATGATGCCAGAATTTCGCGAAGTTTTCTTTGGAAGCTTAGAAGGAAAATCGGCGAACGACTTATGGAGCGAGTTGTATAAAAAACTTCAAAGAAACTTTGACGACTTAGGTGGAAGAAATATCCAAGAAGAACTTAATGGTCTAAAAGAGCTGGATCCTGATCACCTTGGGGAAAACTTTATGGAGTTTTGGTTACGTGTTGAAAAAGGACTTCTAAAAGTAGTGAATCAACACAGAGATACGAATCATAATGTACTGATTGTCAGCCACGGCATGACTATTCGAAATATGCTTCATGAATTAATCCCAGACTTTCAATTATCAGAACTTATTGGAAATGCTTCATTGAACATTGTTGAATATTCTGAAGGGAAATTTAACTTAAAGGCATTAAACCAAACGAATCACTTTGCTCTCCGTAAAGAAGCAAAAGACGATGAATTTAGTTTCATTCCAATAAAAATGCGTGATTATTAAAGGATTGCATGTCATTTAAAACTTTGTTACAATAGGAACCTAGGGAATTCCCTAGGTTTTTACTTTTATACGGGGTCGTTACGGATTCGACAGGTATAGGTTGAGCTTTCAATGCATTCCGTAGGTTACGTCTACGTAAAAACGTTACAGTTAAATATAACTGACAAACAACAAACAAACACTTTAGCTTTCGCAGCTTAATAACTGCTAGCTAAGATCTGTCCGGCATCGCCCATGTGCTCGGGTCCAGGTCCTATAATCAGTGGGATACGATTCACTTTTCCGCCTGTCTAAGTGAATAAGAGATTATCAGGCTAGCTTAAGATGATGCTTGTTTATCAGCTAATCAGTAGCGAAACTTAAATAGATAAACTATGAATGTAGATTTGATTGTGTCGATATACTTGGACAGGGGTTCGACTCCCCTCGGCTCCATTATTTTACAAAAAAATCGCCTTATTTAAGTGAATAAGGCGATTTTTTCTATTCTAATTCGTAATTTATCAAAACAATAAGCCTACTTTTCAGTAGGCTTAAGCGATGACCCGTACGGGACTCGAACCCGTGTTACCGCCGTGAAAGGGCGGTGTCTTAACCGCTTGACCAACGGGCCAATATAAGAGAATAAAGCGGGTGACGAGAATCGAACTCGCGACAACAGCTTGGAAGGCTGTAGTTTTACCACTAAACTACACCCGCATTTTTATAAAGAGCGGTCCCGACGGGAATCGAACCCGCGATCTCCTGCGTGACAGGCAGGCATGTTAACCCCTACA